>JANMDV010000273.1:0-7743 GCA_031376485.1 Actinomycetota bacterium | reverse complement strand
GATAAAGGGGGGTTTCATGAAGGGGTTTTCGCGTTCGTTGTTCGCCCTGCTGGGTGCGGCGGCTGTCAGCGTTGGCCTGGCAGCGTGCGGCGGCGACGACACCACGTCGGGAGGCAACGCGGCGAGTGACACCGTCAAGCTGCGGCTGGGATATGTCACCACCCCGCAGCACCCGTACGGCATCGCCGTCGACGCATTCAAGAAAGAGGTCGAGGCGGCAGGTGGCGGCAAGGTCACCGTCGAGACGATCCCCAACTACACCGGCGGCGACGTCAAGCTGCTCGATGATGTCTCGGGCGGCACGGTAGAGATGGCGGCTGTTTCGACAGCGACGTGGGACACGAAGGGCGTCAACGTCTTCCAGGCGCTCCAGGCACCGTTCTTGATCACCAACTACGGACTGGACCAGTCGGTCCTGGAGGGTCCGATCGGAACGGCGATGTTGGAAAGTGCGAACGGCCCGAAGAAGCTCGGACTCGTCGGACTCGGCATCCTCGAAGGCGGACTTCGCAAACCCGTCGGTCGGGAGGCCGCTCTGAAGTCTCCAGCCGACTTCAAGGGTAAGAAGATCCGGGCGCCGCAGTCAAAGGTGCTCGCCGCCGCGCTGACGGCGTTGGGCGCCGAGCCGGTGGCACTCCCGGTCGGTGATGTGTTCACCGCGCTGCAGAACGGCACGGTGGACGGCATGGAGGCGAACCTCGGCCTCATCGCAACCAACAAATACGACGAGGTCGCCAAGTTCGTCACCCAAGACGTCAACCTCTGGCCGTTCCCGGCAGCGGTCGTGATCAACCAAGCCCAATTCGACAAACTGTCAGACGAGGCCAAGGCCGCTGTTCAGACTGCGGGTAAAAACCTGGCCAAGAACTCCATCAACGTGTTCCTGAACCCGGCACCGGACGCGACGAACTTCGTCAAGGTCCTGTGCGACAAGGGCCTGACGTTCGCGTTCGCCGGAGATGCGAACCGCGCTGCCCTCGCCAAGGCGGCCGAGGCCGCTTACACGGAGCTCTCCGCCGACACGGAAGTCGCGGGCTACATCAAGCAGATCCAAGACGCAAAAGCGGCCGCCCCGCCGCCGGCTGCCCCGCCGGCGCTTCCGGCAGGGTGCAAAAAGGCCTAGGCGCAGTGGTGACCTCCCCGGCCTGACTCGTTCGAGTCGGGCCGGGGAGGTTGCGTATGGAGATGATGGTTCCAATGAGTGGCACGGGTGGTGTCGATATGTCTTCACCCGGCACGAAGGGGCCGGCGGCGCGTCTTCACCGGTGTGGCGACTGGCTTGAGGTCTATTCGGACGCCGCGGGGAGGATCGCCAAAGGGCTGGTCATCGCCGGGGTCGTCCTGTGTGCGGGGACCGTCGTGGTCAACGTGTTTACACGCTACGTACTGGGGTTCTCGATCACCGGGTATGACGAGATCGCCTCGTACGCATTCTTGTGGGTCGTGTGGATGGGCGTCTCGATCGCAGTGCGCCGTGGCGATGTCACGGTCATCACGTTCCTGACCGATCGAGGCCCGCTGTGGTGGCGTCACGGGGTGCGGGTCTTCTCGGGGTTCTCGCTGGCGGTACTGCTTGCCTACTGCCTCGTGCGCACGACCGAGTACGCAACCTCACGGGAGTCGCTGACATCGATCTCGACGACCCTGGGCATCCCGTACTTCTACGGCATCGCGTCCATGACGCTGGGCTACTACTTCATCTCACTGCACTTTCTGCGCCGCGTGGTGTCCGGTGCCGCCGATCTTGTCGGCAAAGGACGGGACGGTCTGGTGACGGCGACCCGTGCGATTGTCGCTGGTGCGTTAATCGGGGCGCTCGTTTGGGGCCTCTGTGCAGTGCTTCTGGCCGCCGGGTTAAGCCCGCTTCTCGGGTTGGGCGTGATCTTCGTATCGCTGACACTCGCAGGCAACCCGATCATCTTCATGTTGTCGATCGTCGGGATCATCGCGACAACGGGTTTTGCGGGGTTGACCTTCTACCAAGGTGGCGACCCGCTCTCGCCGTTTCGCACCACCCAATATTCCCTCGGTCTCCAGGGGTTCACCGAGTTAGTCGTCGTTCTGATGTTCCTCATCGTCGCGGAGGTGATGAACGCAAGCGGCATGTCCGATCGACTGATCCGGTTCGCCGCGACACTTGTCGGCCATTTCCGCGGCGGCATGGCCTATGTCTGTCAGGTGACCTCGGCGCTGGTGTCCGGAATCTCGGGATCTGCGCAAGCCGATGCGGCGATCATGACGCCGCTCCTCGTCCCGGCGATGCAGAAGGAGGGCTACCCGAAGGACGTCGCAGCTGCCGTCGTAGCCGCAGCGTCGATCAAAGGTCCGATCGGTCCGATCTCCATCATGTTCATCGTCTACGGGGTCATCGTCTCGGGTGTCGCCGGCGCACCGATCTCGAAGCTTCTTCTGTCGGGCCTCGTGGCGCAGATCCTCCTCTTGCTGTTTCAGGGCGCGACGGTGTACATCGTCGTGCGCCGTATGGGGTTCTTCCAGAAACGTCCGTTTGCCGGGATTCGCACGGTCACGCGGTCAGGCCTCGCGGCCCTGCCGGTGCTTGCGATCCCGATCATCATCCTCGGCGGCATCCTGCGCGGGGTTTTCACGCCGAGCGAGTCGGGCGCCGCGGCGGCAGCGGTTGCCATCGCCTTGGCGCTTTTTTGGTACGCGAGCCTTTCGCCGCGCGACCTGCCGCGCGTGATCACACTGGCTGGGATTGAGACGGGCATCGTGCTCCTTCTGGTCGGCGACTCGGCGATCTTGGCCGGAGTGCTGCAAAACAACGGTTTCGGCCAGGACCTGTCGGACTTCCTGACCGGTATCACTGACAACAAGTACGTGTTCCTTCTGGTCGTCAACGTCCTGTTGCTCGCCATCGGGATCTTCGTCGAGCCGCTTCCGGCGCTCTATATTTTTGCCCCGTTCCTCGCACCGATCGCCGTGGAGGGGTTCGGCATGGATCCGACGCACTTCGGGCTCATCGTCGTGTTCAACCTCGTCCTTGCGCTCATTCACCCACCGATCGGGTTGGTGCTGTTTCTCGTTTCGAGCTTGGCGAAGGTGCCGGTCGAACGCCTGTCGATCATGATCATCCCGTGGCTTCTGGTGAGCCTGTTTGTCCTGTTCCTGGTCACGTACCTGCCCAGCGACATCGTCTTGGCTCTGGCGAACCTGATCGACTGATGACACTGGTAGCATCGCGCGTCGCGTGAGCCTCGATCCGTCCATCGCAGCAGCGTGATCCTCTGTCTGTCCGGTGGAACCGGCGGGGCGAAGATCGTCGACGGCCTCGCCCAGGTGATCGGACAGCCCAATCTGACCGCCGTCGTCAACACCGGTGATGACAACGATTTCCATGGCCTACGCGTCTGCCCGGATCTCGACATCTGCACCTACACACTGGCGGGTGTCGTCGACGGGCGGGGGTGGGGTTTCGCCGCGGATACGTTCCGGTGTCTCGAGGGCCTCGCGACCTACGGGCGTGAGGCCTGGTTTGGCTTGGGCGACCGTGATCTCGCCACGCATCTTCACCGGACGCTCATGTTGCAATCCGGAGCGACGTTGAGCACGGTGACGGCCGATATCTGCACGCGCCTGGGCGTTTCGGCGCGAGTGCTTCCGATGAGCGACCAGGATGTCCGGACGACGATCCACACTCCGACCGGCGCGAAGACATTCCAGGAATACCTGGTACGCGACGGTGCGCGTGAGCAGATCGAACGGATGGACTTCGTCGGGGTCCAGGCGGCGCGCCCCGCACCGGGATTGATCGATGCGATCGCACAGGCCGAGGCGATCGTGATCGCCCCGTCAAGCCCGGTGGTGTCGATCGGGACGATCCTCGCCATCCCCGGCGTACGCGCCGCGGTTGGCGCGCGCCGCGAACGGGTCGTCGCGATCAGCCCGATCATCGGCCAACGCCCGGTCGAAGGCCCCGCCGACCGATTTCTTGCGGGGGTGGGGGAGAAGGAGTGTTCGGCCCGGGTCATGGCACGTCTGTATGCAGATGTGGCAGCGACGTTCCTGATCCACCACACTGAATCCGAGGATGTGGTGCGTGACGTTGCGGCGACCGGCGTGCGTCCGATCGCATGCGACATCCTGATGAGCGACCGTGAAGGCCGCGCGCGCCTGGCCGCCGATACGTTGGTTGCGCTCGGATGATCCCGGTCGTGATACCCGCAAAACCGCTCGACGTCGCTTTGAAGCGCCTGAGTGGCGTCCTGGAAAAGGCGGAGCGACGCGCACTTCAGGCGGCGATGCTGAGCGACGTGTTGTCCGCGGCCGCGGCCTTTTCGGATCGCGTTGTGATCGTGACGTCGGATGCGCTGGTGGCTGCGTTGGCACGTGAGCACGGCGCGCTCGTGGCACCCGACAGCGACCCGCCGGCCGGGATCAATGCCGCCGTCGCCAGAGGCATCGCGGCGGTTGGCGCGCTCGGGGTGCTGGTGGTGATGGGTGACCTGCCGTGTGCCACCGTCGATGATCTTCGTCAGGTGAGCGTGTCTCATCCGGGTGGCCGAGGCGTTGTGTGTGCGGTTTCCCGAGATGGCACAGGGACCAACGCGATGTTGCTCCGCCCGCCCGGAGTCATTGCGACCGCGTTCGGTGTCGACTCGTTGGCGCGGCACGTGGAGGCTGCCGAGTCCGCAGGCGTGGAATCGACGCTCGTGACCGCACCGGGTCTCATGCTCGACGTCGACACTCCGGGTGACCTCGCAGCGCTGGTGCGCCACCCCGCAGAAACCCGTGCGGGCCTCCTGTGTCAGGCACTGGGTGTCGCCGACCGAATCGCTGCGGCAGTCCAGCAATGATCCTGACAGCGCTCACAGGTCTCCCGGAGATCCATCCCGGGATGGATCTCGCTGAAATGATCGCCGATCGCGCCCGCGCCGCGCGGGTCGCGCCCGGTGATGTCTTGGTGGTCGCCCACAAGGTCGTCAGCAAGGCCGAAGGCCGGATGGTGCGCTTGGCAGATGTCAGGCCGGGGGGCGCGGCGCAGGCCCTTGCCGCCGAGACGCGGAAGGACCCCAGACTCTGCGAGATGATCCTGCGCGAATCGCGACGGATCATCCGCCGGCGTGGGAGCACCCTGATCTGTGAGACTCATCACGGGTTCATTTGTGCAAATGCCGGAATTGACGCGTCGAACGTTCCTGAGGGGCAGTTGGTATTGTTGCCACGCGATCCCGACCGAAGTGCCCGGCACCTGCAGGCCCGGCTCGCGGCGTCAGCGGGTGGCCGAGTCGGTGTTGTCATCGCCGACACCCACGGGCGTGCGTTTCGTCGAGGGATTGTCAACGTGGCGATCGGTGTCGCCGGGTTCCGGGCAGTCGTCGATCACCGGGGTCGCAGCGACCGAGAGGGGCGCGTCTTGATCGCGACCGAACAAGGCCTCGCCGACGAACTCGCAGCCGCTGCGGGCATCCTGATGGACAAGGCGGGAGGGCTGCCTGCGGTGCTGGTTCGCGGTGTCGAGACGGAATGGGCCCCCGGGAGTGTGGCTGAGCTTCTGCGAGATCCGGCCTCGGATCTGTTTCGCGACGGGGTGGAGGAGATGGACGCATGAGCGAGGTGGGAACGACGAGCAGGCCACTTCGGGTGGCGATCATTGGTGCGGGACCGGCTGGCTTCTACACCGCTGAGCACCTCCAGAAACGTGAGGGGATCACTGTCGCGATCGACATGTATGACCGGTTGGCCACCCCATACGGGCTGGTGCGGTTGGGCGTCGCGCCCGATCACGAGAAGATCAAGTCGGTCACCAAGGTCTATGAACGCATCGCCGGGCGCCCTGGATTTCGTTTCTTCGGATGTGTCGAGATAGGGCGTGATGTGACCGATGCCGATCTGGCCGACCACTACGACGCGATCGTCTTGACGGTCGGCGCACCAGTCGACCGGCGTATGGGTATTCCGGGCGAAGACCTGGCGGGAAGTCACTCCGCAACCGATTTCGTGGCGTGGTACAACGCACACCCCGATCATCATGACCTCACGGTGGATCTGGGAATCCAAGACGTTGTGGTCGTGGGAAACGGTAACGTCGCCGTCGATGTCGCACGGATCCTGGCGACGGACGCCCAGGAGTTGGCCCACACCGACATCGCCGATCATGCCCTTGAGATCCTTCGTACAAGTGCGGTTCGGACTGTGACGATGCTGGGCCGTCGCGGACCGGCCCAGGCGGCGTTCACCCCCAAAGAGATCAGAGAACTCGGTGAGCTCGCGGGCGTGACCCTCGTCGTGGACCCGGTCGATCTTGACGCAGTCGGGGAGGTGAGCGGCGACGAGCACGCGGAGCGCGTTATGAAGGCGCTTCGTGCGGTCGCCGGGCGCACGCCGGCTCCCGGTGATCGCGTGATCCAACTACGGTTTCTGACCTCACCGACCGAGCTTCGCGGAGTGGATGCGGTCCACGCGGTCGTGCTCGTCGAGAACGACCTGGTCGAACGGGACGGTTCGCTCCGCGCGCAGCCGACAGATCGGACAGATGTGATCTCGGCAGGGCTCGTGCTGCGTGCGGTGGGCTACCGCGGTGCACCGGTTCCCGGGTACCCGTTCGACGATCGCGCCGGCCGCATTCCGAATCGTGATGGACGCATCATCGGTGACGATGGCACACCACTTGTCGGCCGGTACGTGGCCGGGTGGATCAAGCGCGGACCGCAAGGGGTCATCGGCACGAACAAAGCCGACGCGGGTGACACGGTGGCGAGCATCGTCGCCGACCTCGTCGGAGGACGTTTACTCAACCCGACGCATCCGACCCAGGACGACGCATCCGCACTGGTCGCCACCCATGCGCCCGGGGCGATCTCGTGGGACGACTGGCAGCAAATCGACCGCCGGGAGCGCGAGCGTGGTGAGCCGGACGGCCGTCCGCGACGCAAGTTCGCTTCGCTCCGCGAGATGCGCGACGTTTTGGAGCGCTAACCCACCACGGCGAAAGCCGGCCTCGGATCCGCGATGATTCCGTAGGTGGTGCTGCGCTGCACCGGGATCCGGCCGGCTTCGCGGATGATCCGTTGGAAGTCCTCAGGGGTCGCAAGCTGGCCGTGTGAGGCGCCGGCGGCGCGACTGATGTTCTCGTCCATCAACGTCCCGCCCAGGTCGTTGCAACCGGCCGAAAGGAGTCTCCCGCCGCCCACAAGGCCCAGCTTGACCCACGAGGCCTGGATGTTCGAGATCAGCCCGTCGAACGCGATGCGCGCGACGGCGTGGACCAGTATGACCTCATCCCAGGTGGGGCCCGGACGTGAGCGGCCCTGCAGGTAGATGGGTGCGCCCATATGCACAAATGGCAATGGGACGAACTCGGTCAGGCCACCGGTGCGCCGTTGGATCTGACGGGCCACCTCGATGTGATTGGCCCATGAGACCGGCCCGTCGATGTGGCCGAACATCAAGGTGTTATTGGAGCGAAGTCCCAATTCGTGCGCAGTGATGTGGACTTCGGCCCACTGGGAGGTGCGGATCTTGTCGGGACACAGATGCAGACGGATATCGTCGTCGAGGACCTCGGCAGCGGTGCCGGGAAGCGTCCCCAACCCGGCATCACGGAGACGGATCAACAGGTCGCGCACCGAGACGCCGAGCGTTTGGGCGCCCTGCCACACCTCAAGTGCGGTGAATCCGTGGATGTGCATGTCCGGGATCGCAGCCTTGACGCCCTCCACGATCCCGACGTAGAAGTCCCCGGTGAAATCCGGGTGGATGCCGCCTTGCAGGCAGACCTCCGTC
>JANMDV010000244.1:0-21979 GCA_031376485.1 Actinomycetota bacterium | reverse complement strand
CCGGAAGTCAAATGTTGATTCCCGCAAATAGCGGCTTTATCGAGCACGCGACGTCTCGAAAAGGAGCAACGCAGTTGCGACCGACAGGTTGAGGCTTGCGACATGCCCCGCCATCGGGATCCGCACGAGCCGATCGCACATAGACCGCACCCGGGGACGCAATCCCTCGCCTTCGGCGCCGATGACCACGATCGCGCCGGCGTCCCACTCGACGTCGCGGTAGTCCTCGGTGGCATCTTCGTCCGCACCGACGACCCAGCGGACCGGGCTCTTGGCATCGTGTAGAAAACTCGCCAGATTCTCGACCTGCGCAAGGCGCACGTGCTCGATCGCGCCCGCCGAGGTCTTGCACACCGCGCCGGTGACACCTGGGCTGCCACGGCGGGCAATCACGATGCCCGCGGCGCCCACCGCGTCGGCCACCCGTGCGACCGCACCAAGGTTGCGGGGGTCCTGCAGGCGGTCTAGGCAGACGACCGGACCCAGGGCGTCCAGGATCTCAGCGGCATCGACGTACGGATAGGGATCGACGAACGCAACGATGCCCTGATGGTCGCTCGATCCCGCCGCGCGGCCGATGGCGCCCTTGTCGGCCACCTCGGGACGCAGCGCCGCGACCCAGGGCTCCTTGGCCAGGTCGGGGAGAACCAGCACCCGCTGCACGGAGCGCCGGCCGGCCGCCGCCAGCTCCCGAACCGGGTTTCGGCCGTAGACCACGTCGGGCCCCTCCGCAGCAACCGGGTGACGGCTCCAAGACTGTTTCGTGGGTCGATCGTCGGCGGCCATCGGTCAAAGCCTAGGGGTGGTCGCGGAAGGCCCCTCGACCGGTGTCCACGGCGCGCGTCAGCGCCGCTCAGGAACGGGGCAGCTCGATGTCGGTCGCGATGTCCGTCGTCGGAAGCGCGGATGACGAGGGTGCGTCGAGCACCCAGCGTCGAAAGTCCGAGGACGTGATGTTGCTGCCACAGACGATGGTGGCGACGGTGCGCCCCTGGAATCGTTCCCGGTCCTCAAGGATTGCGGCGATCCCAAGTGCTGCGGACGGTTCGACCACCAGCCCCGCGAACTCAAACAGGTGACGCATGCCGTCCTTGATGCGCTCGTCATCGACCAGCATGACATCGTCGACGACCTGGAGGAGGTCGTCGAGCACCTCAGGGATCGGGTAGCGGCCCGCGACCCCGTCGGCGATGGTTTCTATCGTTTCGGTGTTCACCACCGTCCGCTGCCGCCACGACAAGGCCATCGCCGGTGCCCCGGTCGGCTGGATCGCGATGATCTGGGTGCCCGGAGACAGTTCGTGCATCACGTGACCGATACCGCTGGCCAGCGCACCCCCGCCGAGCGCGATAAGGACAACGTCGAAGCTCACCGACGAGTGGACGAGCTCGAGACCAATCGTCGCTGCCCCCTCGCAGGTGTCGAGATCGAGGCTGTCCTCGACCAGATAGCTCCCCTCCATCTCAGCGTACGCCCGAGCGAGGATCCGTGGTCGTTCGATGTCGTCGCCTTCGAGGTGGACGGTTGCACCCATGGCTCGCATGCGTTCGATCTTCATTGCGTTGGCGGACTCCGCGGCGAACACCGTGACCGGGATCCCGCGCCGCGCGCCGCTGTACGCGAGCGCCTGGCCGAGATTGCCTGCGCTGGCACACACCGCCGATCGGGAGCTCTGTTCGAGCGCAAGCGAGGCCATGATGGTCTCGGTCCCTCGTCCCTTGAAGCTCCGCACCGGGTTGAGCGTCTCGATCTTGAGCTGCATCGAGCAGCCCAACGCATCGCTGAGCGATGCGGACTCGTACAGCGGGGTGTTGAGAAAGACCGGATGGATCGAACTCACCGCGTTGCGAATCCGCTGCAGATCGAGGCGCACCATCAGTTGACTCTACTGGCCCCCCGGTCAACAGAAGTCCGTGTCGAGGGCCTCAGTCTTTGTAGACCTGCTGGCCGTCGGCCGTGTCGCGAACCTCGTAGCCCAGTGCCTGGATCTGGTCCCGCAGACTGTCCGACGCCGCGAAGTCCTTGGCTGCGCGGGCGCCGAGGCGTGCATCGGCCAGCGCCTGGACCTCTGACGGCAGCCCGGGCGCCTCCGCGCTGATCTCGGCCTCGGTCGGCGCAAGGGCGAACACGTCGAGCAGCTCGATGATGAGGCGCTTCGCCTCGCGCAGTTGGTCGGCCGACGGGCGTTGGCCCTCGACCGCCACGTTGACCGCCCGCACCAGTCCGTCCAACGCCGCCCAGGCCTCGGGCGTGTTGAAGTCGTCGCTGAGCGCAGCGAAGAACCGGGTGCGGCCATCCATCAGCGCGGCCGTCAAGCCGGGATCCACGCCCTGACCCGAGCTCTCCATGGCCGTGCTGAGGCTGCGCAGGGCGTTCTTGACGCGCTCGTAGCGCTTGCCGGCCTCCTCGAGCCGATCGACCGAGAACGGCAGCTTGGACCGGTAGTGGCTCGTCAAGAAGTACGCGATGATCGTGTCGCGCGGCCATTCGTCCAGCACCTGGTGGAGCGCGGCGATGTTGCCGACGCTCTTGGCCATCTTCTCGCCCGCCAGCTCCAGCATCTCGTTGTGCATCCAGATCTTGGCGAACGGCCGGTCGCGGGCCCCTTCGGACTGGGCGATCTCGTTCTCGTGATGCGGGAACACCAGGTCGAGACCGCCGCCGTGGATCTCGAACTCCACTCCAAGCAGGGCCTCGGCCATGGCGCTGCACTCGATGTGCCAGCCGGGGCGTCCCGGCCCCCACGGCGAGTCCCAGAACATGTCCTCGTCGGGCTTGTGGCCCTTCCACAACGCAAAGTCGAGGGGGTTCTCCTTGCCGTCGCCGGGTTCGTCGCTGCGAAGCTCGTCCAGCACGCGGCCCGATAGCTTGCCGTACCCGTCAAAACGCTCGACGCGGAAGTAGACGTCACCTGCCGCCGGGTACGCCAGGCCTTTCTCGACCAGGTCGCCGATGAGGCTGATGATCTGCGGCATCGTCTCGACCACCGTCGGCTCGTGCGTCGGCCGGCCCAGCCCCAGCCGGTCGGTGTCGTCGAGGTACGCCCTGGTGTACTTGGCCGCGGCCTCGGTGCTGGTGATGCCTTCTCGTCGCCCTGCGTCGTAGATCTTGTCGTTGACGTCGGTGACGTTGCAGACCAGCACCGCCCGGTGGCCGGCGCGATCGAGGAACCGTTTGAGTACCGAGAACACCACGAACGGCCGCGCGTTGCCGATGTGGATGCGCGAGTAGACCGTCGGCCCACACGCATAGATCCTCACCACGTCGTCGGGACCAGTGACGAGCGGTTCCTTGCGCTTGGACAGCGTCGAGTAGATGCGGATTCCGGTGGCGGTCACGGTGTCTCCAGGAGTGCCACGGCCTGGCACGCGATGCCCTCGCCGCGACCCGTGGCGCCCAGGCCGTCCGTGGTCGTGGCATGCACGCTGACGGACGCGCCGACAATCGTCGAGAGCGCGTGTTGCATCGCGTCGCGGTGTGGTGCCAGCCGCGGGGCCTCGCACACCACGACCGCGTGCGCGTTGACAACCACAAAGCCCGCGTCCCGCACCCGCTCGACCACGATGCCAAGCAACATCGCCCCCGACGCCCCTGCCCACTCGGCAGCGCCTGGGGGGAACAGCACGCCGATGTCGGGACCGCCCGATGCCGAGAGCAGCGCGTCGCATAACGCGTGCGCGACCACGTCGCCGTCGGAGTGGCCGGCCAGACCCGACGGGTGGTCGATGGGGATGGTGCCCAGCATGAGTGGCCGGCCGGCCTCGAGCCGGTGCGCATCGACGCCCAAGCCAACGCGGACACTCATACGCCGCCCCCGACACTCACAGCCGCGCGAGGCGATTGAGCGGCCCGGAGGATCGCGAACAGGCCGCCTAGGAGCCGTGGTGAGCGCGGCGAACGGATCGTCTTGGGCGGCCTATTCGCCACCGGTCTCGATCGACACATGTTGCGGTGGCTCAAACGTCGGTGACGGCTGGGGGTCACCCGATCGCCTCCTGTCGCGGCTCGCGACCGGTGAAGCAGGTGAGCGTCGTGTACCCGGCGCCGCGCAGGGCGGCCACCGCAGTCGGGTAGTCGCGTGCGACGTCGTCGGGTGTGTGCGCATCGCTCGACAGCGTCACGGGGACTCCGGCGGCGCAGAACCGAGCGAGCCAGTCGGGGTCGGGATACAGCTCACGCACCGGTTTACGCAGACCGGCCGAGCTGCACTCGATTGCGACGCCGGTTTCGGCGATCGCTGCGACCAGATCGTCGACGCGGTCGGCGAACGTGGTCGGGAACCGGTGGCCGAACACCTTGGGCAGATCCGGGTGGGCCATCACGTCGTACAGTCCAGACCGCGCGGCGGCGGCGAGCTGCTCCAGGTAGCGGTCCCAGACCGCCTCGGACCCGATGTGCTCGGCCGCCGGGTCGTCAGGATCGTCGACCGCAAGCCCCTCGAGCCAGTGAACCGAGCCCAGCACGATGTCGAAGGGATGCGCAGCGAGCACCGCGGCAATGTCATCGCGCCGGTCAGGGAGCCAGTCCATCTCGATGCCGACGAGCACCGGCAGACCCGCATCATTGGCCTCGGCGAGCGCGTCGCAATAGGTGCCCAGGTCTTCGGTGGCCTCACCTCGCCACCACGGGCTTGAGTGCCAGTCACGCGCGACAGTGAATCGGTGGACGTGTTCGGTGATCGCGATCTCGCCGACAGCCCGGGCTTTGGCCCGCTCAACGTACCGGCCGATCCACCCGACCGACCGAGGGCCGCCATGGGCCTCCCAGCGGCGGGCATCGCGCTCGCGCGCCTCGACGCCGTCTGGCTGCAGATGCATGTGGTAGTCGGTCAGCACGAGGGCGGACGATACGTGTTCCGTGACCTCGCTTGGGAATGCGCCCATCGTCACTACGCGGCCCGCGGCCCCCCGGCTGCGGCCGGACCGGAGGCACGCACCGACTACGAGGCGTCGAACGCCACCGTTCGCGCGGATTCGTCGCTCATCGCAGCCAGGATGCGTGCGACGATCTCGTCTGGATCTCGTCCTGGGGAGAGGGAGGGCGCGACCCCGGCGATCGGTCTCGTCTCGAGGCCGGTCGCGGTGTGTGGCGGGCAGACGTCGAGCAACCGGATGCCGCGTCGACGCAACTCCCGCCCAGCTGCCGCGTCGAATGCACTGAGACCAGCTTTGACGGCCGAGTAGGCGGCCATACCGGCGGTCGGCATCGTGGCGACGATCGCAGAGATCATCACGATCACGCCGCCCTGGGTGAGGCATGCCGAGGCGCCACGAACAATCCGAATGGGTGCGGTCAGGTTGACCTCGACGAGTTCTGCCAATGCAGCGTCGTCCAGGTGGTCGATCGACCCGAACGCGACCACTCCGGCTGCATGGACAACCGCATCCAGACCACGCAATCGTCCGGCCGCCGCATGGACCAGACCCCTTGAGAAATCGAGGTCGCGCAGATCGCCACCGATCCATGCGGCGTCGAGGCCTGCCGCCACCTCCTGCAATCGCGACTGGTTGCGACCCGACACGCAGAGCAGAGCGCCGGCGACTGACAGGCCTGCGGCGATGCGACCGCCCAGGGCTCCTGTCGCACCAGTCACAAGAATACGGGCGCCGGCAAGGTTCATGACTGGCAGCTCACGCCAGCAGCGTGATGTCCGGCCAGGATCGTCACAGGTCGACGTCCGGCCCGAAGCGGTCCGACGCAATACCCGAGGTTGCCACGCCGGACACCGCACCCGGCTGGCAAACCAGACTCATGCGGCGACATCGAGGCCTCGCGGCTCCGTCGCCTTCGCCGGCTCGACGTTCTGCCGACCGTCCATCACCGCACCCCAGAGCAGTAGCGCCAAAGCGCCTCCGACCAAAAGCGACACGATGGCTCCCATCACGAAGATCCCGATATTGCTCACGACTCTGTCCTCCGTGGGACGAGGAATGCTCCGAGGCTGATAATCGACGGCACCCAGATGCCAACGAACAAGCCTTCGTTCTGGTTCCCCGCAAACCAGAGCGAAACCGACAGCACGAAAGAGATCGTCGCGGCCAACAAGATCAGCACTCGAGCTCGGCTTGCCTGCGTCGATGCTCCGCCGCGAGCCGAACGAACGGTGGGCCCGGCAGGCTTGGTGTGGTTCTGCGTCAGTTGACTCATGTCCAAGTCCTTTCGTTGTGTCCAATGCACAGACCCTATACGTTGTGTTCATATTCTGTCAAGTGTTGGCCATGCCTCCGACCGACGCAGATACTGTTGAGAACGAAGGGGCACAACGGAATCTTGACGCCATGTCGCCGACCCGGCAATGGGCGCAACTGACCCAGAATATGAACGGTCCGTAGAGGTTGTTGATACGATCGGGACCGATGAGCAATTCCACGACACCGCTGGTGCGGATTGGCGAGCTCAGCCGACGGACTGGCGTGACACCGGAGCTGCTTCGCATGTGGGAGCGCCGCTACGGCCTGCTGGAGCCGCAACGGACCGAGGGCGGCTTTCGCTTGTACTCACCCGCCGACGAGGAACGCGTGCGACAGATGCAGCGGGGAATCGCCGACGGGCTCCCAGCGTCGCTTGCCGCGCAACGCATCGACTTGAGATCTGACAACGAACGCCAGATATTCGCCGGCGTCTCTCCCCCCGTGATCGTCCGTCAACTCGGAGATGCCCTCGGACGGTTCGATGAGTCGACAGCAAATGCCATCCTCGACGGAGCGCTCGCAGGGCTCTCGCTTGCAACCGTGCTGGACGCCGTCCTGCTCCCCTACCTTCAGGACCTCGGTTCGCGATGGGAACGCGGCGAGATCTCGATCGGACAGGAGCACTTCGCGACCAGCATCGTGCGAGGGCGCCTGCTGGGGCTCGCTCGCGGCTGGGGCGCCGGCTCCGGTCCGCGGGCGCTTCTTGCGTGCCCGCCTGGCGAGCTCCACGACCTGGGCCTCATCTGTTTCGGACTGACACTCCGCGAGCATGGCTGGCGCATCGTGCTGCTCGGACCGAATACCCCCATCGAAACCATCCGTGAGACGGCTCACGGGCTTGGCCCAGCGGTCGTTGTCGTTTCCAGCATGTCGACCCGCGCATTTGAAGTCGTCTTGGACGACCTTCGCGCCCTGGGCGCCAGTCATCGACTGATGGTCGCGGGCCCAGGCGCCACTCCGGGCCTCGCAGATCGTGTTCACGGCATCTACCTGGCCGACGCGCCCACGGTGGCGGCGACACGTGTCATCGAGAACGTCTCAGGCACGTCGTCTTAACGACAGTTCCTATTGGCGGCATGCTCACGGCCCCCCGCAGGCGACTTGGCGCGACTTGACGCCGGCCGCTCAACGATGTATTTAACACATCGGTTATATATCTCCGGGAGCCATGGCCACCGATCAACTCAGCCTCGTCTTCTCCGCACTCGCCGACCCGACCCGCCGCGCGATACTCGCCCGCCTGACCGAGGGCGACGCGCCGGTGCTGCAGCTGGCCGAGCCGTTCGACATCAGCCTGCCTGCAATCTCACGGCACCTGAAGGTGCTGGAGCGCGCCGGGTTGATCTCACGGGGCAAGTCCGGACAGTTTCGCTCAAGCCACCTGCGAACTGACGCGCTGGACGTGGCCGTCGACTGGATCTCGTATTGGCGCGGTGTGTGGGACGCGCGGTTCGCCCGTCTGGACGCACACTTGGAACGCATCGCGGCCGAGGCTCCCTCCAACCGAAAGGCATCGAAGTGAGCCCCACCACCCCCGACACCGAGCTTGTCATCACGCGCATCTTCAAGGCGCCGCGCGAGGCCGTGTACCGCGCGTTCACCGATCCCGACCAGTTGTCCGCGTGGTTCGGCCCGGTGGGCTGGTCGGTCCCGCGCGACACGGTCGAGCTGGACGTCCGCGTCGGCGGCCACCAGCAGTTCACGATGGTCAACGACGCGGACCCGAGTCAGGCTTCCCCGGTCGATGCAACCTATGTCGAGGTCATCGAGAATGAACTGCTCGTCGGCGAGGAGCGCTGGGGCGTGCCCGGCGTGCAGGACCTCGGAGTGATGCAGGCGCGACTGGAGTTCCACGACCAGGGGGATGGCACGACCATGCTCGTGATTCGCCAGGGCCCCTACACCGCTGAGATGCGGAAGATGGCCAACATGGGTTGGGAGAGTTCGTTCACCAAACTCGACGCATTGCTCGCCGCGTGAGCGTGGGACACGAACAGGAGACGCACCGATGAAGCTGATTGTGACGGAGTTCGTGAGCCTCGACGGCGTCATGGAGGCCCCCGGCGGCGAGCCGGGATACGCGCACACCGGCTGGGTGATCGATGCCATGGGGCCGCAGGCGATGCAGTTCAAGCTCGACGAGGTTCTCGAGGCCGAAGCCCATCTACTCGGACGCGTGACCTACGAAAGCTTCGCCGAGGGGTGGCCGACGCGAACCGGCGAGTTCGCCGACAAGGTCAACCGCATGCCGAAGCACGTCGTCTCGACGACGCTGACCGACCTCGACTGGGAGAACAGTCACCTGATCGACAGGGAGGTCCCCGAGCGGGTCGCCGCATTGAAGGAACGCGACGGCGGGCCGCTCCTGGTCGCCGGCAGCCGAACGCTCGCCCACACGTTGATGGCCCACGACCTCGTCGACGAATACCGTCTGATGATCTTCCCCGTCGTGCTCGGCAGCGGCGGGCGCCTGTTTCCCGATTCGCCGGACAAATTGGGCCTGAAGCTCGTCGCCTCGCAGACCTGCGACGTGGGAGTCGTCGTGCTGACCTACGAGGCATGAACGCCGCCTCTGGTCGACGACTGATCTGCAAGGGATCCGTCGATTATTCGATGATTCGACTCATCGAATAATCGACTACCTGATGGTCGAGGCGATCACCGTCGGTGGCCGGGCGCCCAGGAAGAAGATGCCGGGAAAGCTCTGCGTCTCGAACCCGGCACTGGGGTTGCGGCGCAGCGTTGAGCGTTCGATGCGCATGGTGCCAGTACGGTTGTTGCTGACGAAGAAGACGGCTCCTCCGCCCTCCTTCGCCGTGTTGTCCTCGATGATCGACCCGGCGATGCGCACCGTGAACTGGTTGCCATCGGTAGAGATGGCGCCGCCACTGCCGCCGCCGGGGGCACCTCCCTTGGCCGGGTTCGCGCCCCGGCCGACCGCCTTGTTGTGGCTCATGACGCTGTTGAGCACCACCCACGAGACCCCGATGCTGCTGAGCGCGCCGCCGTTGGAGCAAACTCCGCCCTGCCCCGCGACGCCGCCGAAGGTGCTGCGGACGATGTACACGGGTCTGTCGCGCGACTGGTCGAGCACGCGGATCGCGGCGCCACCGAGGTCGGGGCCTGTGGGGTCGCAGCGGTTGCGGACAAACCGGGAATTGATCACCTTGATGCGCCCGCCACGCACGAAGATCGCGCCACCGCCGCCGCCGCCCTCGGCGCGTTGCCCGGTGGCGTTTCCGGCGGCGAAGGTCAGGTTCTGGACCACCAGCCGCGGGGCTGGCTGGTCCTGGCAGTGTGATGTCGTCCACACCTGTTTCTGGTCGCAGGTGTTCATGTAGAGGATCCGCCGGACGCCGCCGCCGCTGAGCGTCACCAGGCCCCCACCGTCGATGACCACGCGAGGACTGGTGTTGCGGACCTTCGCCGTGGCGGCCATCGCGATGATCACGGGATCCAGACCGCAGTTGAACGTGATGATCCCTCCACGCGCGACCGCGCCGACCACCGCCTTGGAGGTACAGCTCGCCGGCGTACCCGTGCCGACGACTCTGGTCGTCCGCGAGGTGTCGACCGCCCTGGCCCCGGCTGGGACTGCGACGCGACCATCGGGGTTGCCGGGGGACGCGATCTGGGCACGCCGTGCACCGCCTTGCGCCGTCGCCGCGACAACCCACGCAGGCAAGGCGACCACCAGTGCGGTGGCCATGATCGCCGGGAACACTCTGAGCGTCAATCGCACGGATGGATCGTACTGCGACCGCAGTGACCGCATCAATTGGCCACTGATCGGATGATGACGACACCTCAACGGTTCCGGCCACCACAGGCTGTGACCTACGTGGTCGCCTCGGCCGCGCGCAAGAGGGCCTCGACGAACGCGACATCGGCTGGGATGGTGACCTTGAGATTCGGAGACCCCGTTGGTACGAGCCGAACCCTGCCGCCGAGGGCCTCGACCATCGAGGCGCAATCGGTGGCGGTGTCGAGCGTGGCGTCGGTCGCGGTCGCGAATGCATGGCGCAACACGTCAGCGTGGAATACCTGCGGGGTTTGCGCCTGCCACAAATCCGCACGGTCGATGGTTTCGGTGATAAGGAAGTCGTCCCCCATCCGCTTGAGCGTGTCGGCGACAGGGGTCGCGGCGATGGCACCCTCGGCGCCGTCGAGCGCGGCGATGACCGCGACGCACAGCTTCCCGGTCACAAGCGGGCGGGCGGCGTCATGCACAAGGATGCGCTCGGCGTCGCCGGGGATCCCGGCGAGCGCGGCCTGTACCGAGCGTTGACGTGTGGCACCACCGCTGATGACGACCAGGTCGTCGCCTCCGGCCTCGCCCACCGCCATGCGCATCGGTGTCTCTTGACCCGCCGGCGCCGCCAGCACGATGCCGTCGATCGCATCACACGCGGCCAGGGCGATCAGGCTCCACGCCACAAGCGGACGCCCACCCACCGGTACCAGCGCCTTGGGTAGCTTGGACCCCATTCGCACGCCTGATCCGGCGGCGACAATGATCGCGTACGTCATACGCACAGGATACGTTGGCGGGGTGAGCCTCCACATCGGCACCTCTGGCTGGGCCTACACGGAGTGGAAACCGGCCTTCTACCCGGCCGATGTTCCACAGAACCGATTTCTAGAGCACTACGGCACGGTGCTCACGGCGTGCGAGATCAACGCGACCTTCTACCGGCTGCAGTCCGCGTCGGTGGTCTCGCGGTGGGCGGGCGCCGTGCCCGACGGGTTTCGCTTCGCCGTCAAGGCCCACCGGCGACTGACCCACACACGGCAGATGGCGTGGGACGAGACCGAACGCGAGTTCCTGCGCCAGTTCGTCGCGTCGATCGCGCCCCTCGGGGATCGATTCGGCGCGCTGTTGTTGCAGTTCCCTCCGACGCGCGAACGCGACGACGACGGCCTGGCGGTGGTGCTGGAGTCCTTGCCGGCAGACCTGGTGTTCGCCATGGAGTTCCGCCACGACTCGTGGATCGACGACGCCGTGTTCGCTCCGATCGCTGCGCGCGGCGGGACGGTCTGCATCTCAGAGACGGCCGGAGCGGTCTTGGACCGGCTCCCTCCCGGACCGTTGGCATACATCCGCTTGCGCTCGGACCGCTACAGCCCAGACGCCCGCCGCGGGTGGCTCGACCTGTTGCGTCGCGAGGCGACTGAGCGGCCTGTGCTGGTTTTCGCGAAGCACAAGGGCATCCCGGCGGGCGACCCGTTCGGCGGGATCGGCCTGGCCGAGTGGCTGATGGCAAACCGGGACGAAGCAGCGTGATGTTCACCCTCGAGGAGTTGCACGAAGCACGGCTGATCGTCGCCGAGGCGATGCCGCCCACTCCGCAGTACCGGTGGCCGCTCCTGGACGAGGCCACCGGCTGCCAGTTGTGGGTCAAACACGAAAATCACACGCCGACCGGGGCGTTCAAGGTGCGCGGCGGCCTGGTCCACATGCGCCGGCGCCGCGAGGCCGGGCAGACCGGGGGCATCATCACCGCGACGCGCGGGAACCACGGGCAGAGCATCGGGTTCGCCGCACTCCGCGAAGGGATCACCGCGACCATCGTCGTGCCGCACGGCAACTCCGTCGAGAAGAACGCCGCGATGCGGGCGTTCGGTGTGGAGTTTTGTGAGGCCGGCCGGGATTTCGACGCGGCCCGTGTCGCAGCCGACCAGCTGGCCGAGGAGCGGGGACTCGACTACGTCCCGTCGTTTCACCCCGACCTGGTCGTGGGCGTCGCGACCTATGCGTACGAGCTGTTGACGGCCGTCCCGGACCTCGACGTCGTGTACGTCCCGATCGGACTCGGCAGCGGGATCTGCGGCGTCATCCGCGTACGCGACCTACTCGGGTTGCCAACGCGTGTCGTGGGTGTGGTGGCAGCGGGAGCGACCGCCTATGCGCAGTCCTTCGCCGCACGAAAGGTCATGCCCACCAAATCCGTGCGGACGTTCGCTGACGGCATGGCCGTGGGCAAACCTGACCCGGTCGCGCTCGGGATCATCCTGGACGGCGCCGAACGCATCGTGACCGTCACCGACGCCCAGATCGCCGGGGCCGCACGGCTGCTGTTTGCGACGACGCACAATGTGGCCGAAGGCGCCGGCGCCGCGCCGCTGGCCGCGTTGATGCACGAGGGCCCCGAGCGACCCGACCTGCGCGCCGGCGTGATCATCACGGGCGGCAACATCGACACGTCGACGTTCGCGACGATCCTGGAGGGCGGGACACCTGGGGTCTCGGCACAGGACCCCAGGGGTGTCAGGCCTTGAGCTTGAGCGTGGCGGTTCCGATCGCGAAGATCTTGAGCATCGAGCCGTGGAAATTGTCAGTGCTGCCGAGCAGCTGCTCATTCCCGCCGTCGTCGGGCAGCGTGAGCTGTTGCATCTCGCCCTCGGTCGCCACGCTCAGCGCACGATCGAACCCGCTGCCTCCGGAAGCGGGCTGCGCGAAAGGCGGTGACAGGGGAGATGAAGTAGTGAAATCCACGTGTCATCGGTTCGCGCAAATGAGCACCAATGGCACTCGACGGGTAAGCTACGTCAGATCACTCGGACTGGTGTAAGCTCATGCCATGAAGCGACTGCAGATCATGATCGACGAAGACCTTGATGACGCCCTCAACCGCAAGGCGCGGGAGGATCACACCTCGAAGGCGGCGATCATCCGTGATCTCGTCCGTAATGGCCTCCGCCCTCTCCCACCTCGGTCAGCGGATCCGCTCTTCGGGATGGTCGGCGCGGATTCCTTCGAGCCGGGCGATATCGACGATGTCGTCTACTCGTGATCTTCGTCGACACGTCGTTCTGGGTAGCCCTTCGCAATCAGCGGGACCAACTCCATGAGCAGGCCGCCACTCTCCTCGAGGTTCACGGTGACGAGCAACTCGTGACCACCAACCATGTCCGTGGCGAGACATGGACGTTCCTGCGCCGCCGTGCCGGGCATCGCTCCGCGGTGGAGTTCCTCGATGGTCTGGCGCGATCCCAACGCGTGTCCGTCGCCTCAGTCACTGCCCAGCAGGAGGACAAGGCCCTGCTCTGGTTGCGTCGCCACGATGAACGGGAGTTCTCGTTCGTCGAAGCAACGAGCTTCGTTGTGATGGCTGCGATGAGGGTGCAACAGGCGCTGGCGTTCGACGGTGACTTTGCCGCGGCAGGCTTCGTCGAACTCAGACCCTGAAACGCAAGCGCATCGAGTGGGCTCGCTCAAGGCCCTCGGTGTTCTCACCGATACCGCTCCCATGGCGGACTCGATGCTGCGGCCTACTGCGCCTGGTTCTTGGATGGGCGTTGCTCGGCTGGTGCCGTGGTCACTCAAATCACACCCTGCGACGTGAGGGTGCTCGTCGCGCCCGGTTGACCGCCGTCGCACTGCGGCTGGCACCGACGATGGACCGACGGCACCTCGCCGTCCCGGGCACGAAGTGTTCCATCCGATTCTTCGGGTCCCCGCTTTCCCCTGGCGGCCCCGGCTGAGGGCCACGACTCCTTGATCCACGAGCGAACCCACGCCCTCAACGACTTGCGAGACGCTTGAGACGTTGGACCAATCAGCCTGGCCGAGCCCTCACCAGACCGCGATCACCACCCGAACCAATCGAACATTTCTTGCCCGGGACGGCGAGGTGCCATCCTCGGGAGCGGCACGAGTTACGCCTGGTTGGGAGCCTCGCCTGGCGACGGCGTGGCCGTGGTGCTCCCGTTGCTCGCCGCCTTGGTGAAAATCATCTTGCCCGACGACGATTGCAACACGCTTGTGACTTCGACGGCGATCTCCTGGCCGACCAGGCCCTTGCCGCCTTCGACCACGATCATGGTGCCGTCGGCCAGGTAACCGATGCCCTGCTCGTACTCGCGGCCCTCGCGGATGATCTTGACCTTCATCGCCTCGCCGGGCAGCACCGCCGGCTTGAGGGCGTTGGCCAGGTCGTTGAGGTTCAGCACGGTGACGCCGTGGATTGAGGCGACCTTGTTGAGGTTGAAGTCGGTCGTCACGATCTCGGCGCCCATCTCCTGGGCCAGGCGCACCAGCTTGCTGTCGACGCCCTCCAAGTCCTCGTAGTCGCGCTCACGCACCGAGAACCCGCCGTTGGCGCTCGCCTTGAGCTCCTCGACCAGATCGAGCCCGCGTCTGCCGCGCGCCCGTTTGAGCGGATCGCTCGAATCGGCCACACGCTGCAGCTCGTCAAGCACGAACGTCGGCACCACGATCTGACCCGACAGGAACTTGGTCTTGACGACATCCACCAGCCGCCCGTCGATGATCGCGCTGGTATCGATGACGCGCGGCGGAACCGGCGGCAACTGTTGCCGTGGGCGGATGCCGACGAGTCGCAGAATGTCGACGTGCTTGCGCGCTCCGATCCGGCTGAACACGTACGCGATGACGAGCGCGACAACGATCGCCAGGTAGATGCCGACCTTGGGGAGCCGCGCCACGAGCAAACCCGCCAGGAGTGCCACCACGAGTCCGATGACCAGCGCGAGCGAGGCGACGACAAGCTCTGCGGCCGGCCGTCGATCGGCGGCGCGTTCCAACGCCTTCATCCGCTCGGCGAGCCACCTGCCGAGCAACCCGCCAACGAGATATCCGAACAGCACACCGACGGCCACGACTCCGATCCAGGCTCCCACCCGCGGCAGGCGCTCCCAGTCGCTCGGCAGCAGGCTGTCGCCACCCTGCCAGGCCGCGAGGCCCAGCAAGATCGCCAACACGATGCGGCTCACGAGAACCATTGACACCGGCCTGAACGTCGAATGAACGGGGAGGGCGGCACCGACACGTCCCGTGACGAATGCCTCGGTGACGCCATCGGTGCCATCACCTTCCTAGATTACTCTGACGGCGCGGGTTTCCGCATCCAGTGGGTCGGGCGTGGCCGCCCGCCCACCGCGTGGCAAAACCGGATCCGCTCCCGGGATGTTCCATCCCTGCGCGAATCCCCGTTTTCCATCAGAAGGCCCAGCGCGATCAGTCGACCAGCATCTCGCCGCGGTCGGGATTTGCGATACGGACTTGGGCGACGTCGTCCAGAAGCCCTTCGAGAAAGTCGGTGGCCTCTTCTTCGCCCATGTCCCGCGCGTACATCAGCTCGCTCGCGAGGATCTTCTTTGCGCGGCCGAACATCTGCTTCTCGCCCGTGGACAGGCCCTTGTCGAGCTCGCGGATCGAGAGATTGCGCACCACCTCGGCCAGCTCGAAGATGTCGCCCGTCTTAATCTTGTCGCGATTGTGCTTGAACCGACGGTTCCAGTTCTTGGGCATCGAGGAGCCGTCGTCGTTGAGGACCGAGATGACCTCGTCGACGGTCTCCTCGGCGATGACCTTGCGCAACCCCGCGCGGTCGGCGCTGTCCGACGGGACCTCGACGGTCATCTCGTTGTAAAGGATCTGGATCGTCAAGTACTCGCGCTGCTGGCCGAGCACGTCTTTCTTGTCCTTCTTGACGATCTTGCCGGCGCCGTGGTGTGGGTAGACGACCTTGTCTCCGACTTTGTACGCGGGCAACGATTCCCCCCCTGGCAGATGAATACGAATGTTTAAAACGCGGCGTCAAGCGCCGCGCGAATGGCGGCGACACCGACCACGCTCATCTTCGTGGTATCGGGCGTCACCTGCGCACTATCTGGAATGATTGCACATTTAAGGCCTCTTGCCGAGGCCGCGGCCAGACGACGCTCGTCACCGGAGACCGGACGCAGTCCCCCGGTCAGGCCAAGTTCGCCGAACGCGATCGTCCCGGCGCCCAGCGGTCGGTCCCGATGGGCGCTTGTCACCGCGAGTGCGATCGCCAGGTCCGCGGCGGGTTCGAGCGCCCGTGCGCCGCCGGCAACGCTGACGAACACGTCCTGATCGCCCAGACGAAGCCCCGCGTGCCGGGTCAGGATGGCGATGACCTGTGCCAAACGCGTCCGATCCACACCGACGGCGACCCGGCGCGGTGGGACCGCCTCGGTGGGTCCGACCAATGCCTGCACCTCGACCAGGAGCGCCCGGCTGCCCTCGAGCACCGGGAACACGCACGAGCCCACTCGCTCACCGGCTTCGGCCAGCCAGACCGCCGCGGGATCGTCGACCGAGATCAAGCCGTCGGGGCGCATCTCGAGCACGCCCACCTCGTTGGTCGAGCCGAACCGGTTCTTGGTAGCGCGCAGAATGCGGTGGGCGCGCCCATCCTCGCCGTCGAACGACACCACGCAGTCGACCAGGTGCTCCAAAAGACGCGGCCCGGCAAGCCCACCGTCCTTGGTGACCTGCCCGACCAGGATGACTGTGACGCCGGTCGACTTGGCTGCGCGCAGCAGTTCGGCGGCGGCCTCGCGAACCTGACCGACCGTCCCGGGTGCGCCATCCAGGGCGTCCGACGCGAGGGTCTGCACGGAGTCGACCGCACAGACCGCGTACTGACCGGATTCGATCAAGCCGACCACCGATTGCAGCCGGGTCTCGGCCGCCACCTCCACCCCGCTGCAATCGCCGGTCAGTCGCTGGGCGCGTGAGCGGACCTGTTTGGGTGACTCCTCACCGGTCACGAGCAGCACGCGACTCGTCAAGGAAAGGTGCGCGAGCGCCTGCATGACCAGCGTGCTCTTTCCGATGCCGGGCTCACCGCCAATCAGCACAAGGGATCCGGGGACCAACCCGCCGCCCAAGACGCGATCCAGTTCGGGGACCCCCGTCGGAACGCGCTCGTCACCGTCCTGGGCGATGTCGCCCAGACGGACAGGCGCGACGGACGACACCGATGGAGCGACCGTCGAGCGGGTCGTGGCCTCCTCGACCAGCGTGCCCCACTCCCCGCAGCCCGGACACCGGCCCACCCAACGCGCGGCCTGTTGACCGCACGATGAGCAGACGTGGATCGTGCGGGCGCGCGACGACGCCGGGCGAGCGCCCGACGCCGTCTTACTGCCTCTGGTCAGCCGGCCGGCTGACCGTCGTCACTCTGCGTCGTCGCCGGACGGCTCGTCGCCGCCGGCAGGTGCCGCAGTCGCGCCGACCACATCCGGCTGCGGTTCGCGGACCGTAAAGTGCATCTCGTCGCCCTCGCGCTCCACAAAGATCGTCGCGCCTTCGGGCAGGTTGCCCCCGAGCACCTCGTCGGCGAGGCGGTCCTCGATGAGGCGCTGGATCGCCCGGCGAAGCGGACGGGCACCCATCGTCGGGTCATACCCCTGTTCGACCAGCAAGTCCTTGGCCTCGTCGGTGAGCTGCAACGACACGCCGCGGTCGGCAAGCTGCTTCTGCAGACGGATCATCAGCAGGTCGACGACCTCGGTGATCTGCTCCTTGGTCAGCTTGTGGAAGACGATGACCTCGTCGATACGGTTGATCAGCTCCGGGCGGAACACGCGCTTGAGCTCGCTCATGATCTTGGACTTCATGTCGTCGTAGCTGAGACCGGCTTCGTCGGAGACCGAGAAACCAAGCGGCGTGTTGCGCGAGATCGTGGCGGCCCCGATGTTGGAGGTCATGATCACGATCGCGTTGCGGAAATCGACCGAGCGGCCCTGCGAGTCGGTCAGACGACCGTCCTCGAGGATCTGCAGGAGAATGTTGAAGACGTCCGGGTGGGCCTTCTCGACCTCGTCGAGCAGAACGACAGAGTACGGCTTGCGGCGCACCATCTCGGTGAGCTGTCCGCCCTCGTCGTACCCGATGTAGCCGGGAGGCGAGCCGACCAGCCGCGATACGGAGTGCTTCTCCATGTACTCCGACATGTCGATCTGGATGAGCGCGCTCTCGTCGCCGAACAGGAACTCGGCGAGCGTCCGGGCGAGCTCGGTCTTGCCGACGCCGGAGGGGCCCAGGAAGATGAACGACCCGGCGGGCCGCTTGGGGTCTTTGATGCCTGCGCGGGCGCGCCGGATCGCGCGAGACACCGCGGCGATGGCCGGCTGCTGGCCGATGACCCGCTTGTGCAGCTCGTCCTCCATGCGAAGGAGCTTCTGGGTCTCGGCCTCGGTCAGCTTGATGACCGGGATGCCCGTCCACATGGACACGATCTCAGCGATCTCCTCCTCGCCGATGGCGGGACGCGGCCCGTCCTCGTCGTTGCGCCAAGCCTCCTCGGCCTCGCGCTTGGAGTTGGTCAAGCGCCGCTCCTTGTCGCGCAGGTTCGCGGCCTTCTCGAACTCCTGGTTCTCGATGGCGGCTTCCTTCTCGCGGCGCACCGTGTCGATCTCGTCCTCGAGCTCGCGGTAACTGGGTGGCGCGGTCATCGTCTTGATGCGCATGCGCGACGCGGCCTCGTCGATCAGGTCGATGGCCTTGTCGGGCAGGAACCGGTCGGCGATGTAGCGGTCGGCGAGGGTGGCCGCGGCATGCAGGGCCTCGTCGGTGATGTCGACGCGGTGGTGGGCCTCGTAGCGTTCGCGCAGGCCGCGCAGGATCTGCTCGGTCTCCTCAATCGAGGGCTCGTCCACGAGGATCTTCTGGAAACGCCGCTCCAATGCGGAGTCGCGCTCCAGGTACTTGCGAAACTCGTCGAGCGTGGTGGCGCCGACCGTCTGTAGCTCGCCCCGGGCGAGTGCCGGCTTGAGGATGGATGCAGCGTCGATCGCACCTTCGGCGGCGCCCGCACCGACCAGGTTGTGCAGCTCGTCGATGAACAAGATGATGTCGCCGCGCTGGGTGATCTCCTTCATCACCTTCTTGAGGCGCTCCTCAAACTCGCCGCGGTACTTGGACCCGGCAACCAGAGCCGCCAGGTCGAGCGTGTAGATCTGCTTACCGCGCAGGAGTTCCGGCACCTGACCGCCCGAGATACGCTGGGCGAGACCCTCGACGACGGCAGTCTTGCCGACGCCCGGCTCGCCGATCAGCACCGGGTTGTTCTTGGTGCGCCGCGAGAGGATCTGCATGACCCGCTCGATCTCCTTCTGCCGACCGACAACGGGGTCGAGCTTGCCGTCCTGGGCGAGCTTGGTGAGGTTACGGCCGAACTGGTCGAGGAGTTTGCTGGACTTCTTCTCGCCCTGCGCACCCCCGCCGCCCCCGCCGCCCTGCGCTGCGCCCTGGCCGCGCTGACGGCCACTGGGGCCCGAGAGCATACGGATGATCTCGTTTCGGATCTTCTCGGAGTCGGCGTCGAAGTCGGCCAGGATCCTGGCGGCGACGCCCTCGTTCTCGCGCACCAAGCCGAGCAGGATGTGCTCGGTCCCGATGTAGTTGTGACCGAGCGACAGGGCCTCACGCAGTGCCAACTCAAGCACCTTCTTGGCACGCGGCGTGAACGGGATCTGGCCGGAGGTGACCTCCTCGCCTGCGCCCACGATGCGGATCACCTGGCTGCGAACTTCTTCTACCGTGATTTCGAGACCCTCGAGCACACGTGCGGCGAGGCCCTCTTCCTCACGCAGCAACCCCAACAGGATGTGCTCCGTGCCGATGTAGTTGTGCTTGAGTGTGCGCGCCTCTTCTTGGGCCAGGACGACGACCTGGCGGGCGCGTTCGGTGAAACGTTCGAACATCGGGGGAGCCCTCCTTATCGACGGATGCCTGGGGCGTCCGTCAGGTGCGGGGAGCCGGCGCGGGAGGCGCGTCGGGAAGCGATTTCGGTGGGAAATGACAAGGAACCAAGGCTAGCACGGGGTATGCCCGTGAGCCCTTGGGACCGCGGCCACCACAATGGGGTCGGCAGCACATTGCGGTGCGCCTTCGCAGCACGTCTCGACCTTGCGGTGGCAACGGTCGCACCAAAGCCCGTTCTGACGCCAAATCAAGACAGCGTCGCATGAGGGACACACTCCCATTCGAGGTCGAGTATCCCATCGGCGCCGGACGGCGCCACCTTAACGCTCCACCCGACCTCACACATGCCGCTGCTCCGGCGGAGCGGCGCCGGATCAGTCCTCGGGAGAACCCTCAGTGACCTCGAGCGGAATGACGACGGCTTCAGGCTCGCTGGGCGCCCGGGTGCTCGTGGTGGTGGCTCCGCCACCGCCGGTCGTCCGTTCGCGCAGGTTGCGCTCCTGATCCGGGTACGGGAAGAGACCCATGGTGCGGGCGCGCTTGACCGCGCGGGCGAGTTCGCTCTGCTGGCGTCGCGACAATCCGGTGATGCGCCGCGAGCGGATCTTGCCGCGCTCGGACAAGAAGCGACGGAGCGACGGGAAGTTCTTCCAGTCGATCTCTTCGGGCGGAAGCTGCGGACGGCGCTTCCGTACTGCCGGGACCAAGCTCGGGCGCTTGCCTTTGCGTGCCCCACTGTTTGTGTTCTGTGACGACCTAGCCATACGCTCCCTGTTTCTCGGACCGGCCGGGGAGTGTAGCGGATCGCCGGGAAGGCGCGACGGCTACCGCCCGCGACGGCGACTGCGCTTGCGGGCGGCGTGATCCTGCCGGCGCTTGGGGCGAGGGGCGTCGCCGGCCCATGGTTGCGCAGGGGGCCCGGGCGGCGTCGCGAAGGGCGAGCCCGGGATCAGATCGGCGCGCTCCTCGAACGGGCGGGCGTTGAAGTCCGCCATCCACGCCTGCAGCTCGTCCGCTTGGGACGAATCGAAGCCCTCCAACTCCATCTGATGGACCAAGCGTTTTGCCGTGCCGAAGTTGGCCGGGTCGGCCATCATCAATATGAACTCGGACGCGAGTTCGTGCAGTTCTTCGGTCATCCGTTCGACCGTCGCGTCCGAGACCTGCCCGGTCTCACCCAGGAACTGCACGACGAAGAACACCGCGCTGGGGGTCGCGTGCACGTCAGCGTCGTCCATGGCGACCTTGCGGGGCAGGTGCCCCATCAGCGCCTCATGCAGCATCCCTTCGTCCCACGGATCGCCGTTCCGGTACGACGCGCAGTAGTCGAACATCGCGTCGGCGATGAACGCGGCGTGCTCCCGGCGATCGGGATCGTCTTCGCGCAGGGCAAACCATTCGACGAAGCGCTTCGACTGCTTCGCCCGATCCTTCTCGATGCGTTTGACCTCGGCGTCGGACAGCGCCGGCGGGTCGTCGATCACCACCTCAAGGCCGGAAAAAAGATCGTCGTCGTCCCAGTCGTCGTCCTCGTCGTCCTCGTCGTCAGCAGGCTCTGCCAGCGGGAGCTGTGACAGCGCGGTGACCAGGCCCTCCCAGTCGGGCACGTCCATGCGCGCGGCGAGCCCCGCCAGCACGGGGAGCGCTTGCGCCGTCGGACCACGCCCGGTCGCGATGTTGTTCTTGGCCAGGCTGACGATCTGCGCCGCGACATCGTCCATGGGAAGCGGCACCGGACCGGCGCCGTCCGCATCGAAGGCCGACAGCAGCTCGCCTATGTCGGACTCGGGAAGCGGACTCGCCAGCGACGCCTCGATCAGGATCGGGCCGTCCTCGGTATCCATGGTGGCGACGATTGCGAGCTGGATGCTCTTGACCTTTGGACGTCGACAGACCAGCAGGAACACGCCGTCGCCGTCGCTGTCGCCGCCGCTCAGGCGCCACGCCTCGGTCGGAGTGAGTCCGCCGCACCGTCGCGCAAGCGACGACGGCTTGGGGCCACCCTCGTCGATGACGCGCTCGACCGCGCTGCGCGCCTTGAGGGCCACCAGCGGCATCGCCACCATCCCCATCACGTGCAACGCCGACACGCCCACGGGCGTCGTCGCCAACCGCGTGATGATGGCCTCCGCGAACGCCGCTCCCTGCGGCGATCCCGCAGCGTCGGCCGGGATCAGGTCGCGGACCATCTCCTCCAGCTCCCACGCCCGCTTGGTGTGCGCAAACCAGTCGAGGAACTCGGCAAGCCCACGATCGAGCAGTCCCTCCAACGATGCGTCCTGCCCGGCCATGACGAGACGTTACC
>JANMDV010000218.1:0-1583 GCA_031376485.1 Actinomycetota bacterium | reverse complement strand
GGAACCCACGTGTCGAACACCCTCGTTGCCCCGCAAATGGTTATCAACAGTAGGATGCTGTACTTCGGTTGGATCCCCGAGGATCCCGACGCGCTCGCGGCGGTGCTGCCATCGAAGCTGCGCGCGATCGAGGATGCGCTGGTTTTTATGAACCAATACGTGGTGGATTCGGCGGAGCAGACGTCGGGACTCGGCGCGTACTCCTTGACGTATGCAGGGCTCGACCTGTCGCGCACCGCGCCGGATGGCGCCACGCCCAGCCGGTGGTGGACGCATTACTTCAATTCGTCCGCGGACATGCGCGACTACGCCAGTGCGCGTGGCGTCCCGGCGTCACCCGGCACGACCACGATGGAGTTGTCCCAAGGTCAGGTGGTCGCGACGACGTACTCAGGCGACAAACCCGTCATCAGGTCGACCGCCACGGTCGGGACACCCGCCACCACGGCCAGGGGCCAACTGTCGTACATCACAGACATCGACGGCAGCCTCGTGGACGGCATCTACCCCTGGATCGCGACCCTCGTCGATCCGTGGGAGGTCACCAGCCTGGAGTTCCTCGACCCGGGCAGTTCGGTGTACGCGCTGCGTCCCAAGTCCCCGCTCGAGGTCACGTGGGGCTTCTACTCACCCAATGCGTCGTTTTGCTCCCCGGGCGGTGAGATCCTAGTGTCGTAGACAGCGTCACCGGGGCGGGCCGTGCCATCGGTCCGTCCCAATGCTTCGCTGACGATCAGGAGCTTCCGACCGAAGGCTCGTTCGAACACTGGCCCCTCCTGGCTGGCAGACCACAATGAGACTGACGGCTCTGTCTGTCCCAGGAGGGTCAGCGTGACCGCTTTGGCGCGTGCATCGACCTGGACGGAGCGCACCAGGCGTGCTCGGTCGCGATCGAGCTGCTCGGCCAGACGTAAGCATGACGCCAGGCGCAGCAAACGCTCGTCGTCGCCCTCGTCAAAGAGCGGTTGCAGCCAATCGCCACTTGGTGGCGCCTTGCGATGCGCGCGCACGAGCAGGGCGATCATGGCGAGCTCGCGGTGCGAGAAGCCCGGCAATCCGGCGTTGAGCACCAGGTAGAAGCCGTGTTTGTGGTGGTCGTGATAATCGACGACCACACCGATGTCGTGCAGCATCGCCGCCGACCACAGAAGTTCCCGCTCGAGCCCGTCGCCCCGATGCAAGCCGGCCCGCGCGGTTCCGTCGAAGATCTCGAGTGCCAGGAACGCGACGTGGTCGGTGTGCGGCCGGTTCGCGTGGTAGCGCGCCGCGACGTTCATGACGCTCGAACGTCGCACATCAGTGAACAGGGGCGGGTCTCCGGGACGCAAGAACCGTTCGTAGAACAGGCCCTCGCGCAGACCTTGGGAACACACCTGGATGGCTTCGGCGCCGGCACGCTCCATCACGGTGTCGATGGTGACGGCCCCCGCCAGGATGATGTCGGCGCGATCGCCCTTGAGGCCAGAGATCCGGCTGCGTTGCGTGACCGGCCTGCGGATCAGCTCTTCGATCAGTTCCGTCAGCGCTTCCCGGCGAAGGGAGTAGCCGTGGATCTCGGCGAGCGGATAGTCCAATGCGCGTTG
>JANMDV010000208.1:0-1532 GCA_031376485.1 Actinomycetota bacterium | reverse complement strand
GGTCCGGCAACGTCTGATGGCGCTCGTTGGGTTCGTCGGCGTGCTTCTCCTCTGGCTCGTGCTCGAGAGTTGGATCGGCAAGTGGTGGTTCTGGGTCGGCCTGGCGATCGGTATCGCGTCGGTTTTGTTCGTCGGCAGCGGTGAGTCGCGTGGCCGGCGCCCGCCCCCGAGCCGGCGTCGCGCCCGACCAACCGACATGACCGAGGAGATCGGGCCGCCGGTCTCAAGGTAAATGGGGAGTGGTCCGACAGCGACCTACCGCTGGCGTTGCGACGGTTGCGACGCTTGGCGATGCGGTGTTATCGGTTGTCCGCATAGTCCCGACATGCGGAAAACACTGCGCCCGGCCTTGCCCGGTCTCGCTCGCCGGAACCACCACCTCATTCCGCTGTCGGACCATGACTCGTGGGGTGACATCAGATGGCGTGCCCTGTATCCCTGAGCGAGAGCGAGCGAGGCCGTGGACGCAGGGCGTCGGGATATCGGGCATATTCGCGATACGGAGAACGCCGCATTGCGACGCTCGCAGCCAGGGAGACACCACCGTTACTTCGGTGTCGCACCACCAGCTACCCGGATGGCGAGCGACGTCCAGCCCTGGCCTGACACCCGGCGCCGGGGCCTTCAGGCCGACCGCGGAACGTCCCAGACCTCGCTGCAGAATTGCGGTCATTCGCCCGATTCTTGCGGCTTGCCTCGAGTCGTCGCGATGTAGCGCGTCGCGATGACGGTCACCGGAGTCAGCAGGACGAACCAGAGGACGTATCGTCCGAGCGACTCGGCGTCGGGCAGGGCGACGGCGGGGATCAAGAGGGCCAGGGCCGCAACGCTGTACCGACGTGTCGGCCGCCACCAGTCCTCACGCCGCACGGCACGCCAGGTGAGAACGCTCCCCGACAGCACGGTCACCACAAAAACGAGGAAAGCGATGTAATGGATCGCTGCGTGCCAGGACGTCGTGGCGACCTCGTTCGGGTCACCCTTGAAGGCGAGCAGGGCTGCCGCCGTCCCCGACAACCCAAGGAGAGTACCTCCAACCCGGGCAGCCCTGGCCGCCGCCAATCGCGGAACCGCCAGGGCAAATGCGAGAATGAGCGCGCCCAGCACCAAGAAGTTGGCTTGCTGCAGCCATCCATGCGGTCCGAGCGCGAGGCCGCTTGGCCAATTGCCCCAACCGAACCCGTCCATGAAGTCGCTTTCTACCCGACTTGCGACAACGGCCGTGGCAAGAAAGACAAAGCCAACTATCGCTCCGGCAACGATATGGGGGATGGCCGCCAAGCGCACGTCCGAGAGCGTACTCACCCGCTCAAGTAAGTACTAGTGGCGCATTGTGCGTTTTTGTCACATGGTGTCAGACACAAATTACCCCGGAACCGTTTGCTCATCAGGGATCGTGGGAGACGTTACGACCCTTCCGTACAGCGGGGTCGCGGGCATTGTCCGGTCACGTTGTCCGAGCGTGGGGTTTCTTGCGCCCGCGGCTACGGGGTGTTCGGCTCGAGGCTCGCCGTGATGATCTGCTGGGCGCG
>JANMDV010000194.1:0-13193 GCA_031376485.1 Actinomycetota bacterium | reverse complement strand
GCCATCGCCCTACTTTTCACCGGACGCTACCCACGCAGCCTGTTCGACCTGGTCATCGGAATGAACCGGTGGGTCTACCGGGTCATCGCCTACACGACCCTGATGCGCGACGAATACCCGCCGTTCCGGCTGGAGCGGTGACGGCGGCTGCCCCGGCCGAATAGATCGCGCCCCTCCCAGCGAGGGAACGCCCGGATGAGCGCAGTGCTCACTCGGGTGTCTGCCGGGCCGTGCGGACCAATCGGGCGACCGATCGGTGGAGAGACGTCAGACGCCCGGGCCATCCACTTGCCGGATGTCGCGACCTGCCCCGTGGGTGCACGCTTTGGACAACAAGCGCACGCACAAGGAGATGCCATGAATACCACTTTCCGGCTGGGTCGGATCGCGGGAATACCGATCGGGCTCAGCTGGACATGGATTCCCGTCTTCGGGCTGTTCGTCTGGTCGCTCGCCGCCAACGTCTTCCCGTCGACCAACCCTGGTCTTGCGAGCGGCACGTACGTCGCGATGGCGGTCGCAGCGGCACTCCTGTTCTTCGGATCGCTGTTGCTCCATGAACTCGGGCACGCCCTTCGGGCGCGCCGCGACGGAGTCGAGATCGATGGGATCACCCTGTGGCTGCTCGGTGGCGTCGCCCGGTTTCGCGGAGGGTTCCCGAGCGCGGGTGCGGAGTTCCGCATCGCGGCCGCGGGGCCGCTGGTGACAGCCGGCCTGGCGGCGGCGTTCATCGCCCTCGCCGTGCTGACGCACCTCAGCCCGGCGATCGACGGGGTCTTTGCGTGGCTCGGCTACATCAACCTGTTGCTGCTGGTCTTCAACCTGGTGCCTGCGCTGCCCCTGGACGGCGGTCGGATCTTCCGGTCGGCGCTGTGGCGCGTCAAAGGTGATCATGCGTGGGCGACGCGGATCGCTGCCGTGGTCGGCATCGGAATCGGTGCGCTCATGATCGCCGTCGGGACGGTGAGCGTCTTCATGGCAAGTGGCTTCAGCGGTGTGTGGCTCGCGTTCATCGGCTGGTTCATTCTCAGCGCTGCCCGCGCTGAGCTACAGCTTGTCTCTCTGCAGGACGCACTCGAGGGCTTCGTGGTCGCCGACCTGATGACCCACCACCCGATCGTGTCCCAAGCTGACCAGACCATCCGCGACTTCATGGCCGAGGTCCCCGTGGACGATCCGTCGGCGGCCTACCCGGTGCTCAACGGCCTTCGCCCGGTCGGGATCCTGCCCTCACCCCGCGGACTCACGAGGAATGGGGCCGGGGCGGCGATGTCGTTGCGGGTCCGCGACCGCATGGTGCTCCTCGACCAGCTGCCGCTCTTGACCCCGGACGAGCCGGCCTCGGACGCGATTCTTGCCATGGTCGACTCCAACGCCGAGAGCGCGCTCGTCATGGACGACGGCCATCTCGCGGGAATCGTCTCGTCCCGGGACATCGCCGAGGCGCTCAAGCTCGGAGAGCGGCGACAGTGGTCGCACTCTCCGCGTCGCGCAGATCCGGACCGGAGGAGCTGAGATGGGCGAGCCAACCGCAGGATCACGGCCCGCGGATGCGCTGGTGCTGTTCGGCGCGACCGGGGACCTCGCGCACAAGAAGATCTTCCCCGCCCTCTTTGCCATGACCAAGCGAGAGGCCCTGTCCATACCGGTCATCGGTGTGGCGCACTCAAACTGGGATCTGGCGAACCTCCGCGACCGTGTACGCGACAGCATCGCAGCCACGCCCACCGGCATCGACGATGAACCGGCTCTGGCACGTCTGATCGCCCTGTTGGGATACGTCGACGGCGACTACAACGAGCCCGGCACGTTCGCGACGCTGCGGGAGGCGCTCCGCCACGCACAGCGCCCCGCTCACTACCTGGCGATCCCGCCGTCGCTCTTCGAGACCGTCATCCGGCAGCTCGACCGCGCGGGCTTGGCCGGCGGCGCGCGGGTCATCGTCGAGAAGCCGTTCGGGCGGGATCTCGCCTCCGCACGTGAACTCAACCGTGTCGCGCGGGCGGTGTTTTCCGAAGATGCGATCTTCCGGATCGATCACTTCCTCGGAAAGGAGGCGATCATGAACCTCTTGTATTTCCGTTTCGCCAACTCGTTCCTGGAGCCGATCTGGAACCGCAATTACGTCGCCTCCGTGCAGATCACGATGGCGGAGAGCTTCGGTGTGGAAGGCCGCGGGGCGTTCTACGAGACGGCCGGCTGCCTGCGTGACGTCGTGGAGAACCACCTGTTCCAGGTGGTCGCGTTGCTTGCCATGGAGCCACCGCCATCCCCTGGCTTCGACGCCCTGCACAGCGAGAAGCTCGATGTCCTCAGAGCGATGAGACCCCTGATCGCCGCGGACCTTGTGCGCGGCCAGTTCACCGGCTATCGGAAGGAACCCGGGGTCGCCAAGGATTCCGACGTGGAGACGTTCTGTGCGGTGCGGCTCTCGATCGACTCCTGGCGCTGGGCCGGCGTGCCGTGGTACCTGCGCGCCGGCAAGTGCCTCCCCGAGACGGCCACCGAAGTCCTGGTCGAGCTCAAGCCCCCACCACAACAGCTGTTCGCCGACTCGCACCCCGCCGACGGCCGGCCGAACTACATTCGCTTCCGCCTCGCACCCGACGCGGCGATCGCCATCGCCGCGCGCGTCAAACGAGTCGGCGAGGAGTTCGTCGGCGATCAGCGCGAACTCTTCCTGCTCGACGCACAACCGAACGAAGAGGCCCCATACGAACGGTTGATCGGCGATGCGCTCGCCGGCAACGGCGCGCTCTTCACCCGGGAGGAGGCCGTCGAGGCGGCCTGGGCGGTCGTCGCTCCGGTCCTCACCGCACACTCCCCCGCCCATCCCTATCGCCCAGGCATGTGGGGTCCCCGGCAAGCCGACAAGCTCATCGCTCCCGACGGACCCTGGCACGACCCCCTGACATCGGAAACGTCCTCGAACGAGACAGTCCTGTGAGACATCACGCCGCGCCGGTGACCGCGACCATGCCCGCCGCCTGCCACACGCGGAACCGATCTCATTCGAGCGAGCGTCGGTGGCATGACGATCAACCTCGACGCCGTGACGCGTCGGGCTCGACAAGGAGAACGCAATGACAACGAAGGCCGCAGGTCCCGCAGCTCAGAGTCACCTGCGTTTCCTCGAACGCTGGCAGCACCTCTCCTCACCATTCGGAGCGGGGGGGGTTCGGGGCTCGCGCGGAGGCGTTCGCTCGCTTCTTCGGGACTCCACGCTTCCTGCTGGGCCAGACGGCGCTGGTGGGGACGTGGATCATCATCAACGCGGTCGGCCTCGTCCACTTCGACCTCTATCCGTTCATCCTTCTCAACCTGGCGTTCAGCTTGCAGGCGGCGTACGCGGCGCCCCTGATCCTGCTCGCGGCGACACGCCAGGCAGACAGGGACAAGGCGCACGCCGAGGCCGACGCGGAACATCGCGAAGCCGTCGCTCAAGACGCCATCGATCGGCAGACCGCAGCCCAGCACCAAATCGCGCTCCTCACGACGCTGATCGACGAGAACACCCGCCTGACGACGCAAGTCGAGACGCTCACCAAAGAGATCCATCGGCGCGTTGTCACGGACAGCGTAAGCACGGTCACCGCACTCGGGGAACCGCGATAGCGAGAGCCCGCATACCCGGTGATGAGTCGGTCACAGCGGGGCGGTAGGTGAGGACTGGGCCTCGGTCGCCTCCGGGAGGCGAACGGTGGCGACCGTTCCCTCGCCCGGCTCGCTTTCGATTGTGAGTTCTCCTCCTGCGCTTTCGATCCGTGCCCGCTGCGACGCCAAGCCGATGTGACCGGCGACAACGCGTTCGCCGATCGTCGCCGTGTCGAAGCCGGCTCCATCGTCCGCGACGCTCAGCACAATCCATCCCTGGCGATCAGAGCAGCGCACATTCACGTTGCGCGCGTGGGCGTGCTTTGCCACGTTGGCAAGTAGCTCCCGCGCCGCGGCGTGGAGCAAGCGCTCCTGCGGGTGACCCGGTCTCGCCGAGTACGCGACGTGTGCGTCAAACCCCCCGCGCCGGCTCGCGTGCGCGGCCACGGCCGACAGGGCCGCCTCGAGACCCGCCTGCTCCAGCACGAGGGGATGGAGCTCCGAAACGATCTCCCGCAGCTGCCCGACGGTCTGCGAGATCGTGGATTCCGCTCGCTGCAGCGCCGGATGGTCCACTGTGTCGGCGACTTCTTGCAGATCGTGCCGCGCCGACAGCAGGTTCTGCAGGGCGGTGTCATGGAGCCCCTCGGCGAGCCTTTGGCGTTCGCGTTCCTCCGCCCCGAGGGCATCGACCAACAGGTGCCGCGCCTGGAGGGCAAGCTTGCCGATCCTGCGCGTCCGGCGAGCGAGCACCAAGGCCAGCAGCACCGCCGCGACTGAGATCCAGATCAAGTAGCCGGCTTGCACAACGATGAATTGCCCTGCCTGGCCGCGAGTGCGGGACGGGTGGCTCAGCGCCTGGATCAGGTATGCCGCGACGATGGCGGCACCGGCCACCGCCGGTAGCAACGGCCTGAACCGGAAAGCGAGCGTGATCGGGACCAGCGCGTACGCGACACGAGCCTGCGAGAACCCCCCGTCTGACAAGAACGTAAGGGCCGTGATCGCTCCGACATCGACCGCGGCGCTCATCAGGCCGAGCGCCTCGGTCACCGGGCGCCAATGCACCCACGTCAGGAGCCCCGCCGCCCACGCCGCGAACACGCCGATCGCGACATAGAAGCCGAACCTCCCGTCGCCGGTGCCGTTGACGCTCTCCCCCAGGCCGATGAGGAAGATCGCCGGCAGCCGCAGCCAGGCGACAAGCCGCTCGGACTCCGCGACAGCCGTATTGCTGCCGATCAGGACGCCGCCGGTTGTGGAGCGTGGGCCTATTCGATCAGTCCTCGACGCATCGCCTCTGCGACAGCAGCGGCGCGGTCGGACACGCCGAGCTTCTCGTAGAGGTGCTGCGCGTGGGTCTTGACGGTCGTGAGCCCCAGAATGAGCTCCTTCGCGATCTCGGGCAGGCTCCGCCCCGCCGCGATCAACTTCAAGATCTCTCGCTCACGATTGGTCAACACCGGCGCGTCCCCCGTCGACCTGAGGCGGATCTCCGAAACCAAGCCGGCAGCCACATCCGACGGCACGACGTTCCTTCCGGCGGCACACGCCACGACCGCGTCCACGATCTGCTCCCGACGCGCTTCTTTGGACAGAAAGCCAGAGGCCCCGGCCTCGAGCGCCCCATAGACCACGGAGCTCTCGGTGTGGGCCGACAGGAACAGGATCTTGGTCGGCAGCCCGTCCCGCACGATCGCGTGTGCGACCGCAAGGCCACTGAGTTCGGGCAACTTGTAGTCGAGCAGCACGACATCGGGTCGGTGCTCTTCGATCTGGGCGAGGGCATCGCGTCCATCGCCGGCCTCGGCGAGGACCTCCACCCGACCCGACGAGGTCAGCGCCCGCACGACGCCTTCACGGAACACCGGGTGATCGTCCACGACGACCACAGTCACGCGCTTTGCTGTCTCTGGCATGCGATTGGTCTCCCTGGGACGGGAATCGGGCGGCACCGCTCGTAGGGGCACGATACCCACGGGAAGCAGATCGGTGGCGGACACTTCGTCGCCACGGACGTGGCGGCCCACTTCGGGCCGCGTTCGGGGTGGGCAGGTCGTGGTTGTGATCATGAGGTGATCATTCCTGGCGCGCACCAAGCCTGTCATCGACCCATCAGGTGGTTCGGGAGGCGGCGTTGCCCGCTGATCGAACGATCAACGCGTCATACGACCGGTGGTCCGAACAGCCCATGGTACGTCCCGATCCGCCGCCGGATCATGGAAACAGCTGAAGGCTCAGCCTCATCCAGGTTCGACACAAGGAGACGAAAACATGGTGCGGTCACACAAGCTGATGGGAGTCGCGGCAGCGGCCATCCTCCTGCCGGCGGCCCTGGCCGCCGCCGGTTGCGGCGGATCGTCGACGTCCACCACAGCGGGATCCACGAGCGCAACGGCAGCGGCCACTCCGACGACAACCGGATCCACCGCTCCCGCGACCACCACGACAGCACCCGAACAGGTCACCGGCGGGTCGACCGCAGCGGTCACACAGACGATCACGGTCGACGCTGACCCGACCGGCAAGCTCGAGTTCACGCAGAAGACCATCACCGCCAAGGCGGGCACGATCAAGTTCGTGCTGCGCAACGACTCCTCTGTCCCCCACAACCTCGCCATCCAAGGCAACGGGGTCGCCATCGGCCCAAGCGAAACGATCTCAGGCGGCAACACCGCGGACCTCGTCGCCACCCTCAAGCCCGGGACCTACGAGTTCTCCTGCGCCATCCCCGGACACAAGGACGCCGGGATGCACGGAACGCTCACGGTGACATGACCATGAGCACCAGCGCCCTGAGTATCCCGCGCCTTACGGCGCCCCGGTCGAGTCGGCTGTTCTCATCGCCGATCCGTATTCCCGGCAGCCGCACGCGCCATGGGTCACCCGATCAGAGTCAGGCGAACCGCGCGCAACCCGGTTCAGACACGACACCAAGAGCGCGACTCTCCGAGCTCGCCGTAACGGTACGCCGGGACGCCACCTCCGTGATTCTGGCCGCGTCCGGCGCCCTCGACACCTACACCGTCGATGCGTTTCGAAACGTGGTGGAACGGTGCGACATCGCGAGCAATGACCTCGTCGTCGACCTCGACGCAGTCTCGCTGATCGACTCCGCAGGCCTCCACGCGCTTCGGACACTGAGCAATCGCGCGCAAGCCTCAGGGCACCGGCTGCGTCTCGTCTGCAGACGAGCGGACATCAGAAGGGCCCTCGCGTTCGGCGGGATGACGGCGAGTGTTACGGTCGCAAGGACCCAAGCGCGTGTCCGAGGCCGTCTCGCAGACCAGGACACCACCTCGATCGGTCATCGTCGAGGACACCGGCAGACCATGCCCCCCCAGACGCCGACCCCTTCAAGGATCGCCGGGTCGGGCGCAAGCCCTGCGACCGCGCCACAACCACCAATGTCGGAAGGGACACGAAATGATCGGCCTCGGTTTCCTCATCGCTCTCGGTCCTGGGTTGACGATTCTCTTCGCCGCCACCGTCGTGTGGGCCATTGTCCGGCGTCGCTCGCAGGCACCGATCTCCGACGCTCATGATCGTGGAGCGTTCGGGCGACGCCCGACGGATGCTCGCTTCGTCCGCGGTGAAGGTGCTGTCGTCTCATGGAGGTCCGATCGCCCCTCGCCGGCGCAGCAGCAGTACCACGGCAACCTCTGAGGTCGGTGCGAGTCCGCTCATCCCTGATCGACGAGACAGGACGGGTGACACGAGGGACGTTGCCAACCGGAGCGAGGACTATGCGCTTATCGGCGACCTTCAAACTGCGGCACTGATCTCCCGCGACGGGTCCATCGCCTGGTGCTGCTTCCCGCGCTCGACTCCGGAGACGCGAGCGTCGCCGATGGCCATGCGCACCATGGTGCCAAACAGTCAGACTGCATCGTTCATGGCACGTTGATTGCGTCCACGGGTTGTGCATGCATCGAGAGGCTCTTCCACGGCCCCGAGCGCGCGTGCCAGACGCTGTCGTTTCTGGCTCGCAGGTGTACTCACAGCCCTCCTTACTGACGGGCCTCAAAACACATCGGGTCGGCACTCAGGCCGACCCGATGCGCGCACCTATGGTTGTTCGTTACGACTTCTTGCCCTGGTCGACGACCCTGCGGGCCGCGCCCAGGTCGACGAACGCGGTGCCGCGCTTGGCGCTCCACGCAACGACTACCCGGTCGCCCTTCGTAAGGGACATCCACGAACGCTTGGACGGGCCTTTGCCTCTGCGGCTGACGTGGGTGCATGCGTCGAGTTTGATCGTCAGCATGGGAACGGTGTACATCCCGCCGCCCTGTGCCGTGGGACCAGCCAGCGCACGCTTGCCGTGCTTGTTGACGCTGGTGACGTCCACGAGCATCTCGGTCGCCGTCGCATCCTGGACCAGGACGCCGCGCATGATGTAGGTGACGCCCTTGTGCTTGGCGGGCTTGCAAACCTTCGCGGGATCGTTCTTCTTCGGGGTGAGTTGACCGGGCGGGGTCAGTGGCCGAGCCGCGCCCGCGAGCGACACCGGCAGCGCAACCGCCATGGCCGCCGCGATCGTGAGCATTTTCTTCATGGAATCCTCCTGGTCGGGTCTCGCTCACACATCTTTTGTGAGCTTCTGCGGATACCATCGTCCAGATCCCGACGTTCTGGGAGCGCCGGCGGCCGGATTCGGGCCGATTTCACGAACGCCTTACAAAACCACCGCTATTGCATCATCAATGACGCGGTGCGGACCGCCTGGGCAGCGTCATCGCGATCGCCTCGACCAGAAACCGCACGTGGGCCTGCAGCATCGCCGCTTGCCCGATCTGGTTGACCAGGGCCGCGTCGTCGACCGCCTGCGGCCCGCGGCGCACGATCTCGGCTTCTTTGGCGCGGCGATCCATCGAGAAGATCGTGGTGGCGAGCTCGGTCTGGTGCTCGCCCATCCAGGCGAACGCTGCGTCCGCGAAATCGTCGTTCTCGACGGCGTCGCCCACAAGGCGCACGAAGAACCGCGACCATGCCTGGACGCGCAGTCGTCGCTCGATCATCTCGCGCATCGCGGGATCGTGGGCGGTGGCCTCGGCGCCGAACTGCAGGTCGAGTTCATGCGCCGCCGCGTCCTCCAGCAGTTCCAACTCGTGGTCCAACCCGCTTGCGTCCTCGGCGAACCGATCGGGCAAGGTCTGGGAAAGCTCTTCGAGGCCGTCCCGCGTCGCCGGGCCTGCCGTTGCAGCCAGCGCCTCGCCGACCAGACGCAGATGCGCCCTGATCGCGGCCTCGCCCGCGGGCGACAGGTCGTCGGCACCACCCGCTTCGTCATCGAGCAATGTCCGAAGGTGCCCGCCGTTCTGCTGCATCCAGCCGAGCAGGGCTTGCGCCGCGGGGTCTGTGGGCCGCGTCGTGATTAGGTGAGGGTGTACTCCGGCCCCGAGCCGCCCTCAGGTGGCGTCAGTTGTCCGCCCTTGGCGGTGATGGCGCCGCACTGTACGCAGTTGGAAGCGTTGACCTTGACGTCGACCATGTCACCGGCCTGCCCATCCTCGACCTCGTAGACCTTGGCTGGGCACATCGCCTCCCACATGATCGCGAGCTCCCGTGGCACGTGCTGCTGCACCCGGATGTGGTTGGGCTGGTCGTCGCGCGTCTTGTTGCCGCTCGCGAACACGCTGGAGAGCTTGTCGAAGAAGTACTGGCCGTCGGGCTTGGGGTACTCCTTGGCGCGACCGCCCACGAAGATCTCGCCCTTGGCGTCGGCCTTGTGCGGGATGTGCTTGGGGAACTTGCCCATTGTCCCGGTCGCCAGGCCGCCGACGATCGCACCGTACGCAAAGCTCTGCTGGAACGCGGGACGCACGTTGCGCTCGCGCCACAGGTCCTTCCAGATGATGCTGTCGCGGATCTTCTTGTCGTAGCCCCATAGACCGGTGGTGGTCGCGGCGGTACCGGCCTTAAGCGACTCGTAGATGGCCTCGGCCGCCAGGATGCCCGATTGGATCGCGTAGTGGACGCCCTTGAGCGCCGACATGTTGACGAAGCCGGCGGAGTCGCCGCACAGCACCGCGCCCGGCACGTGCAGCCGCGTCGGAAGCGAGTTGAACCCGCCACCGGGGATCGTCTTGGCGCCCCACGCGATGCGGCGACCGCCGTCGAGGATGCCGCGCACCAGCTTGTGGGACTTGAACTGCTGCAAAAGATCATGCACCGACAGGCTCGCGTCGGCGTAGTCCAGGCCGGTCACGAAGCCGATCGACACCTTGTCCTCGCCCATCGGATAGATCCAGGAGCCACCGTACTCGCGGTACTTGGCGCCCAGGCGAAGTGGCCAGCCGGCGGTGTGGATGACCTTGTCGAGGGGCTTGGTGACCTCCCAGACTTCCTTGACGCCCAGCTCGTAGGTCTGCGGCGCCTGGTCGAGTTCGAAGTGCCTGCGGGTGATGCCGGCCAGGTGGCCTTGGGTGCCCTCGCAGATCGCCGTGACCTGGGCGTGCAGCTCCATGCCCGGCTCGAACGTCGACAGCTCCTCGCCTTCCCGACCGCGACCCTTGTCGCCGGTGACGACGCCCAGTACCCGGCCGTTGTCGACGATGAGCTTCTGTGCGTCGGTCTCGGGGAGCATGTACGCGCCGAGTTCCTCGGCTTGTGTCCCCATCCACCGACCGAGCTGACTGATCGAGACGACCCAGTTGCCGTGGTTCTTCATCTGCGGCGGCGGCATCGGCAGCCGGAACGCCGCGCTCTTGGTCATGAAGTACATGGCCTCGCCGGTGACCTCCGAGTAGATCGGCAGGTCCTCCTTGGGCGTGTCGGGAAACAGCGACCGGAACGGCCCGGGGCGCATGACCGCGCCCGACATCAGGTGCGACCCGGTGGTCTTGCCCTTCTCGACGACGGCGATGGGGACCTCACCGAGCATCTCGGCGACCGCGGGGTCCTCGGCAAGGAGCTGCCCAAGCCGCACCGCACCGGCGAGTCCGGCGGGACCGCCGCCCACGAAAAGGACGCCCACCTCGATGCGCTCGTCCTCGCCGGCCGCCGGCCGGACGACGTAGTCGGACGCACGGAAACGTGGTGGGTAATCGGCCGGAACGATGTTCATGTCGCCTCTCGGATCTGACGTCGTGACGCCGCCGAGTCTACGTGACACCAAACGCCGCTCGCCGCGTGGTTTCGACCGGCCAGGGACCATCCCGGACGTTCGTCCGTGATACAACGGGACGGCAGATGCCCGGACCAACAGCCGCGATGACCCCCCTCGACTGTCTCGGCCAGGTGTTCGGGTATCCGGCATTCCGTGGCGCCCAGGCCGAGATCACCGATCGGGTCACCGGCGGCGGGGACGCGATCGTGCTGATGCCGACCGGCGGCGGCAAATCGGTCTGCTACCAGATCCCAGCGATCCTGCGGCCCGGTGTCGGCGTGGTGGTGTCGCCGCTGATCGCGCTGATGGCCGATCAGGTCGCGGCGCTTCGCCTGCTCGGCGTGCGCGCGGCGGTCTTGAACTCATCGCTGACGGCCGAAGAGAGCCGGGCGGTCTGGGGCCGGCTCGTGCGCGACGAGTTGGACCTGATCTACGTGGCGCCCGAGCGCCTGCTGACCGAGGGCTTCCTGGAGTTGCTCGACCAACTGCACCAGCGGGATGGGATCGCGCTGTTCGCGATCGACGAAGCCCACTGCGTATCCCAATGGGGTCACGACTTCCGACCGGAGTACCTGCAGCTTGCGGTGCTGGGACAACGCTACCCGGGTGTGCCCCGGCTGGCGTTGACGGCGACCGCCGACCAGTTGACCCGAGCCGAGATCCGCGAACGCTTGGGATTGCGCGACGCGCGCGAGTTCGTTGCGAGCTTCGACCGACCCAACATCCGCTACGCCGTCGTCGAGAAGGACAAGGAGCGTGAGCAGCTTCGCGCGTTTCTGGAGGGTCATCGCGGCGAGGCAGGCATCGTGTACTGCCTGTCGCGCCGCAAGGTGGACGAGATCGCCGCGTGGTTGGTCGGCCACGGGATCGACGCGGTGCCGTACCACGCCGGGTTGGACACCCCGACGCGCACCAGAAACCAGGAGCGGTTCCTGCGCGACGAGGGTGTTGTGGTCGTCGCGACGATCGCGTTCGGCATGGGCATCGACAAACCGGACGTGCGGTTCGTCGCCCACGTGGACCTGCCCAAAAGCCTGGAGGGGTACTACCAGGAGACCGGGCGGGCCGGACGCGACGGCGATCCCGCCGACGCATGGATGACCTACGGCCTGCAAGACTTGATGCTGGTGCGCGGGTTCATCGACCGCTCCGAGGCGCCCGCCAACATCCGTTTGATCGAGTCGCGCAAGCTCGACGCGATGCTGGGCTACTGCGAGACGGGCGGGTGTCGACGGCAGCTTCTTTTGGCGTACTTCGGTGAGCAGATGCCCCGGCCGTGCGGCAACTGCGACGTGTGCCTGGACCCACCCGAGACGTGGGACGCGACGGTGGCGGCGCAGAAGGCGTTGTCGGCCGTGGTGCGCACGGGCGGTCGGTTCGGCGCGATGCACCTGGTCGACGTGCTCTTGGGGAGACGGACCCCCAAGGTCGCTCAGCACCGCCACGACGAGCTGCCCACGTTCGGCGTGGGAACCGAACTCGACGAGCAGGGCTGGCGGGGGGTCATCCGCCAGCTGGCCGCCCTGAGCCTGCTGCGCCCCCACCCGGACGGGCACGGCGGGCTGCAACCCACGGAGGCGTCACGCGAGGTTCTGCGCGGCGACCGCCAGCTCGAGCTGCGGCGGCTGCGCCCACGCACGAAACGGGCTGCGACCAAGACACGCCAACCTGCGATGGACCTGCCGCCCGGCGCCGAGCCGCTCTTCGACGCCCTGCGCGCCCTGCGCCGCCGCCTGGCCGACGAGCAGCAGGTCCCGCCGTACGTCGTGTTCCACGACGCGACGCTGCGAACGATCGCCGCCACCCGCCCCACCGACACGGCTGCGCTGCTGGCGATCCCCGGCATCGGCACCGCCAAGGCCGAGCGGTACGGGGACGACGTGCTGCAGACCATCAATGCGGCGTCCTGACGCCTGATGTGCACAGCGCGTGCAACGAAGCGAAGTTCGTCACCGCCACGAAACCGAATCTCATCCGCAGCGTCTGGGCCGTCACACCCGGACAATCGGCACTGGCATCCGCGCCATGTGTGATCGAGGATCATCCGGTAGCACTCGTTGGACACCGAGAGGGAGCAGATTGTGGGACACGGTCGCCCGAAGTTGATCCTGAGCGGACTCGTCGGAGTCGTGGTGATCGTCGGCCTGATCGTCGGCCTGACGCGCGGTGACGACGCGCCGCCCAAGCTCAAAAGCGGCGGACCGACGTTGGCGGGCACCGTTGCGGTCCCGACCGTGACCGGGCCGGCGCTCGCAGGCGGGACGGACATCGACCTGGCTGCGTTCAGGGGCAAGACGGTCTTCATCAACGCGTGGGCGTCATGGTGCGGCCCGTGCCGCGACGAAGCTCCCGACATCCTGAGATTCACCAAGGAGCATCCCGACGTCGTGTTCCTGGGCGTCAACCTCAACGACGACAAGGCGAACGCGACGAAGTTCAACGCCGAGGTCGGCTGGACACACGCGTCGATCTATGACCCCAACGGCAA
>JANMDV010000206.1:0-1903 GCA_031376485.1 Actinomycetota bacterium | reverse complement strand
CGGGCAAGTCGCTGAATGTACGTCGCGTAGACATGACGCTGCAACGGGTTTCGCATGGGCAAGTGCAGTGGGATCAGGTCGTAGCAGGTCACCGAGGTCGCCACTCGGTGCGGATCGGGCATCAAGTCGGGTTGGGTTGCGTGAAAGAGCCGCGGGCGCAGTTTGTCGAGCGCGTCGTGCAGGTGGACCGCCGGCCACGGGTCCGGGACGTGGGGGATTGGCCATCGCGGCCACCGGAACGGATGGGAGGTGAAGCCGGATGGGACGCTCTGGTCGGTCGTCGCAAGTAGCTCAGGGCGTTGATCCAGCGAGCGAACGCGCGCAAGGGCATTGATCAGCTCGCGTGTCGCGATGCCGATGCCGCGTGTGGCGTGGCCACGTGCCAAGGGCGTGGCGTCGAGGAGCACCTGCATCAGTGCAAGCCTATTGCCTCGTCCAGGTCGGCGATCTGAGCCGCGAGAGGTGAGCCGTCCTCCAGCCCTCGGCCGGAGCTGATGTTGTGCCATGGGGCATCACCCCCGCTTGGCGTTGTCACAAGCTTGTCTCGTCACCGCTCCCGACGTCGATGGTTCGCCGCGAATGTGTGACAGATCTCCACCGACGTGTGCCAAATGCGTGTCGCCAGACGCACCGAGAACGACACGATTGGCCGTTCGTATGTCAGCCAAATGGCTATTTGCGGGCCGTGGGGGGCGGGCGGTGGACTGAACTGGGGGTCCGAGGAATCGGCGGTTGGCGGTTGGCGGTCGGCGGTCGGGCGGCGGGACCTCAGCGAGCGAACACCACCGTTCGTCATCACCGCGGGCCGGCTCCTCGGAGCGCCAAAGGTAGCATGTCTGGTAGCATCCACAACATGGCGACCACTCGCAAGGTGAACATTCAGCCCGTGCGCGTATCCCCGTCGACACTCACGCCGGCGGGGACGAGGGCCCAGGCTCTCAAAGCGGAGGGGAAACCATCTCGCACTGTTGTGAAGCGGTCGATCACGCTGAGTCGACACAACGTCGAGGACATCGAGGCGATCGTCGGCAGAGGCAAGGTCTCAGCCTTTGTGGATCGCGCGGTGACCAGGGAACTTGAGCGTGTCCGGTTCGACGCGCTTCTTGCGGAGATCACGGAGCGCCATGGGCCGATCACGCCGGACGACCGTGCGGCAGCCCGCAAGGCGCTTGAGCGCGTCGGCATCGTGCTCGCCGATTCGGAGTGAGTCGCCAGCGGCGAGCGGCGCGGCGTGGCGCGACTCCGGGCTCGCCGGTCATTCTTGATACAGGGGCTTTGATCGCCCTCGTCGAGGGCAGTCCCAAACTCATCGCGTTCCTCACCGCCCTGCGGCGGGCTGACTACCGACTCGTGATCCCGGCCGTCGTCCTCGTCGAGGTCCTGACCGGCAAGCACACCGACGCGGCGGTCAACCGGGTCATCGCCCAGGCGGCGGAGGTCCCGCCATCCGACGAGGCGCGCTGCAGGTTCGCCGCCACGCTGCGAGCGGCGACGCCCGGAGCGAGCGCGATCGACGCCCTCGTCATCGCCGAGGCGGCTGCGGCTCCCGCCGGACTCGACCCGATCGTTCTGACCTTCGATCCCCACCTCGCCTCGCTCGCCTCAATGTCCAAGCGGCGCATCGCGGTACCCGATCTCCACCGCGTGTGACGGAGGCGCCGCCGGCGGGCAGCGCCAATCGTCGCGGGGTCTGGCAGGTTGCTCATACGTGGTCCCCAGAGCGGGTCAGGGTCCGAACTCCCGGATCGGGGAGCCATTCCGAGAGTTGTCAGGAAGTCCACCCGAGCATGACGCTTCCGACCCGATGGACCACTACTACGAGTGCGTCGGCGCGGCGGGTGAGGGGTCCGGGCTGATCGCTGGATCGACGAAGCCGCCGTGCTCGTCAATCTCCTGAACGGCG
>JANMDV010000169.1:0-13954 GCA_031376485.1 Actinomycetota bacterium | reverse complement strand
GTGAACTGGGCGGTGACGTTGCCGAGCAGGTCGCGCATCGGGTTCTCGCCCCAGTAGTCACGCGACAGGAAGTCGTCGAGGGCGTCATCTCCCAGTTGGCGGATGACGGCGATGCCTTCCAGGAAGACGGCCTGGTGCATTCTCGCGCCGATCGTGCGTAGGCCGTCGCGGATCTTGGCGACGACCTGGCGATCCCAGTCGCTGTTGTAGACGAACTGGGCGAACCCGCCGTTTTCCATCTGGGCCCGGTAGTACTGGACGAAGTAGCTGCGAAGGGCATCGGGCGCGATCTCGTCCGCCGTCAGGTGCGCGGCGAACAGCCCGTCCACGAACGCGGCGTTCGATACGACGATCCGTTGCGGGTCGTCGGCGTCGAACGACACGTCCGAGACAACAAGGGCGTCGGGGCCGATCAGCGGTAGTCGGGGTTCGGGTGGTCGAATCGGCAGCCGGCGTCCCATTCGGAGCGTTGGTTGCCGTGCGCGGCGATGCCGCCGGAGTCCTTCAGCATGCGGGAAAGGTGCATCAGGTTCCACGTCATGAACGTGGCGTTCCGCTGGGTGAAGTCGTTCTGCGGGCCGCCCGAGCCCTCGTCCAGGTAGGAGGGCCCGGGGCCGACCTCGCCGATCCAGCCGGCGTCGGCCTGCGGCGGGATCGTGTAGCCCAGGTGCTGCATCGCGTAAAGGATGGACATCGAACTGTGCTTGACCCCGTCCTCGTTGCCGGTCACGACGGCGCCGGCGACGCGCCCGTAGAACGCGTACTGGCCGCGATCGTTCAGGCGTCCCGACTCGGCGTAGAGCCGCTCGATGACGCGCCGGCACACCGAACTCTCCTCGCCCAGCCAGATGGGCGTGCCCAGGATCAAGATGTCGGCGTCCATCACCTTGCGCGAGATCGCAGGCCAGTCGTCGCGCGCCGCGCCGTGTTCGGTCATGTCGGGGTAGACGCCCACCGCAAGCTCGTGATCGACCGCGCGCACGACCTCGACCGCGACGCCGTTGGCCTCCAAGATCGCGATGGGCACCTGCAGGAGCCCTTCGGTGTTCGAGACCTCGGGGCTGTACTTGAGCGTGCAGTTGATGACGACCGCGCGCAGGTCGGAGAAGTCGAAGTCGTGGTTCTCGCAGAGCGCGCGTTGCTTGTCGTTCAGGGCCATCGTGATCTTCCTGTCGATGAGGATGGTCGGTTGGTGAGTCGCGAAAGAGCCTACCGGCGGCCGGCGGTCGGTCAGGCTCACATCCCCCCGGATACCACTGAAGACCCGAATCCGGTAGCATATTTGCATGACAGTTCAGATCGCAGTACGTATATCGCGGGACGTGGTAGATGTGCTCGACGAGGCGGTCGCCCGCGGGGAGTTCGCGACGCGCACCGACGCGGTCAGGGTCGCCCTCGATGAACTGGCACGACGACTCCGCGATCAAGAGATCGCCGACGAGTACCGGCGGGCCTATACGGCGGCGCCGCAGGAGGAGTGGATCGGCGATCTGGGCCTCGCGTTGCTCGGTGCCGCTGTCGCAGCCGAGCCGAAGACCGTCAAACCGTCTCGCCGATGAACCGTGGCGACGTCTACGACGTCAAAGACCTCCCCGGTGGGCCGCACCCCGTCGTGATCGCAACGCGTGACGTCGCGATCCCGGTGCTCGCGAACGTGACCGTCGCCATGGTCACCCGGACTGTCCGAGGCGTCCGGACGGAAGTCGCCCTGGGCCGCGATCAGGGACTCTCGTACGAATGCGTCGCGAACTGCGACACCCTCTTCACCGTGCCGAAGCGGGCGCTCGGCCGCCGCCGGGGCTCGCTCGATCCCGAAGGCGTCCGCAGGTTCAACGACGCCCTTCGCGTCGCCTTGGAGCTTGACGACAACGCGATGCCGTGAAGGCATTCCTTCCGAAATCGACGCACAGAACGTTCCGAAATGGGCGCTCTTTTCGCACCGATGGAGACGAACGGCATTGGCCCAGGGAGACGAGGAGGTCCCCGTCTGTGGACGGTGCGTGATGCGCTGTTATGATGTAGGCGCGATGATGGTACGGACGCAGATAATGCTCGATGCCGAAGAGCACCAACGAGCAAAACGGCGGGCGGCAGAGTTGGGCATCTCGCTCGCCGAGTACGTGCGGCGCGTCGTCGGTGCGGATCTCTCGACTCCGGCGGCAAAGCCCGACCCTGCCGAGATCATCGGGCTGTTCGGATCGGGCGGGTCCGATATTGCTCGCCACAAAGACGAGTACCTCGCTGAGGCGATTGGCACCAAGGTTCGCGAGAATCGCACGACGAAGGTCCGTCCGCGCTGAGCGTGTTCATCGACACGTCTGTCCTCTACGCGGCGGTCGATCGCGACGACTCCGGCCATTCCCGCGCCAAGGCCGTCGTCGATGGCGAGGATCAGCTTGTGTGCACCGATCATGTCCTTGTCGAAACCATGCTCTTGGTCACACGCAGAGCCGGCTGGCAGATCGCCGAGCGGTTGTGGCAGGGGCTGCGCGGTGGCATCGCCCGAATCGAGATCACGACCCACGCGGACATGGACGTGGCGGCATCGATCGGTGAGCGTTTCGCCGACCAGGAGTTCTCGCTCACCGATCGGACGAGCTTTGCGGTGATGCACCGTCTGGGCATCGCCCGTGTCGCGAGCTTCGACAAGGATTTCGCCGTCTACCGCTTTGGACCCGATCGCAGAAAGGCGTTCGAGATCGTCGTCTGACGTCGGGGCGAGCTGACTACTCCTCGTAGGCGCCGATCGCGCGCGCGATCACCATCTTCTGGACCTCGACGGTGCCCTCGCCGATGTCCAGGATCTTGGCGTCGCGGTAGAAGCGGGCGATGGGGGACTCCTCCATCCAGCCGTACCCGCCGTGCAGGTGAAGCGCCCGTTCGGCGACGGTCTGGGCCAGGCGGCCGGTCACGAGCTTCGCCATCGCGGCGGCTTTGGTGAACCGCTCGCCGGCGTCCTTCATCCGTGCCGCCAGGTAGAGGAGGCCGCGGGCCGCGGCGATCTCCGTCGCCATGTCGGCGAGCGTGAATTGCACTGATTGGAACCCGACGAGCGCGTGGCCGAACTGCCGCCGCTCCTTGGCGTGGCGCAACGCCATCTCGAACGCCCCTTGCGCCAGGCCCAGGCCCATCGCCCCCACGCTGATGCGCCCGCCGTCGAGGATCTTGAGGAACTGGTGGAAGCCTTCGCCCCGCGGTCCGAGTTGCGCGTCCGGCGCCAGACGCAAGTCGTCGAAGTTGAGCGGCCGCGTGTCACTGGCCCTCCAGCCGATCTTGCGAAGGGGCGGCCCCGCGACATAGCCGGGAACGTCGGCCGGGACGATGAAGTTGGTGATCTCACCGGGTGCGGTCAACGCGGTGATCGTGCAGCAGCCGGTGATGTCGGTGCCGGCGTTGGTGATGAACATCTTGGAGCCGTTGACGAGCCATTCGCCGTACGGCTGCGCCGTGGCTGTCGTGCGGGTCGCAGCGGCATCCGACCCGGCGTCGGGCTCGGTCAGGCCGAACGCGCCCAACATCCGCCCGGACGCGAGCTCGGGCACCCACCGCTCCTTCTGCGCGTCGTCGCCGAATATCACGATCGGCATCGTCCCCAGCGACGTGTGCGCCGCGACCGTGATCGCCACGCTCGAGTCCACACGCGCCAGCTCCTCGATCGCGATCGCGTAGGAGAGCGTGTCGAGGCCGCCGCCGCCCAGCTCCTCGGGCACCGGCATGCCCATCAGTCCCAGCTCGCCGAGTTTCGCGACGATCTCGTACGGAAAGCGTGACTCGCGGTCGAGGGCCTCGGCGACCGGCAAGATCTCGCCCTCGGCGAACTCCCGGACGGTGTTTCGCAGCAACACCTGCTGCTCGGTCAGCTCCTCGTTCACGCGGTCGCAGTCGCCAGGCGCCGGGCGGCCCGGCGGCGTGCCACGCTGAGCGCGCTCGCGCCATCCGCCTTGGCCTCGCCGATGATCTCGCGCACGGTGTCGCCAATGCCGTCGGCCAACGCCATCGCATGGTCGGGGTCGAACCCGTCGCGCTCCTCTGCGATCGCGATGATCCCGCCGGCGTTCGCAACGAAGTCGGGCACGTAGTCGATCTGTCGCGCCTGCAGCAGCGTCGACGCTTCGTCATTTTCGAGCTGGTTGTTGGCGGCTCCGCAGATCAGCCGGCACCGCAGATCCGCGACCGTGACGTCGTCAAGGATCCCGCCCATCGCGCATGGCGAGAGGATGTCGCATGCGATCCCCAGGACTTGGTCGCGCTCCACGACAGTGCCGCCGGTCTCAGCCGCGACGAGCGCGAGCCGATCCGCATCGATGTCCGACAGCACGAGCGTTGCGCCCTCGATGGCGGCCAGCCGCGCGACACCGGCCCCGACCTTTCCCGCCGCCCCCTGGATCGCGATGCGGGCGCCGGCCAACGACAGGGCGCCGCTCGACGCCTCCCAGCCCGCGCGCATCGCGGCGACGACCCCGCGTGCCGTGTACGGCGAAGGGTCTCCGCATCCGCCCATCTCGGGGCTGACGCCCAGTGCGTAGGGGGTACGCGCCCGTAGAAAATCCATGTCGCCCGTCGACGTGCCGACGTCCTCGGCCGTGTAGTACTGCCCCTCCAAAAGGTCGAGCACCGCGGCGAACGCGGTCAGGAGTTCGGGGGTCTTGACCGTACGCGGGTCGCCGATGATCACGGACTTGCCGCCGCCCAGATCCAGGCCGGCGGCCGCCGACTTGAAGGTCATGCCTTCGGCCAGGCGCAGCGCGTCCAGCATCGCGGTCGCCTGATCCGGGTACGGGTAGAAGCGGCAACCGCCGACGGCCGGGCCGAGCGCAGTGGAGTGGATCGCGACGATTGCCTGCAGACCGCTCGCCGCGTCATGGGCCCAGACGACCCGTTCGTACGGGCCGACGGCTTCGTCGACGATGGTCATATCGCGGGGAACGCTACCGATGAGACCCCCTGCGGGCGTCATCGCGCGGTCCCGTCTGCCACGAACTCGACGAACCGTGCCCGGGCTGCATCCTCTTTTGGGTAGCGGATCTGGCGGAAGCCGGTCACCCGCTCCGGCAGGCGAAGCGCTTCATCGGCGTCCATGCCGGTGATCTTCCCCGAGCAGACCGCCGCCAGAACCTCGGTTTCGTACCAGTCGCGGAACGCCCGCTCTCGCACGTGCCACGCGGGCATCAGGCGCCGCAGGATGCGGCCGCGACGGACAAGCCGCAGCATCCAGTCCTTGGTCTTCATGTCGAACTCGATCTCCTTGCCGAGGATCGCGAACGCCGGACGGTTGAGGTGGACGTAGCTCAGGCGGTCACCGCGAGCGACGTCGATCTCGTACCGTTCACGGTCGCGGGCGTATTTCTTCTCGGTGGTCAGTTGGTGGGCGACGAAGACCTCGTCCTTGATGCACATTGTCCGGTGCAGGTTGTGGATCACGGCGGCGGTGTGCATCGGCGCGGCTGTGTGGAAGCGCTCGACGAGGTCCAGGTAGCGCTCCGCGTATGCCCGCCCACCCCACGCGATCAGCTCCGGCAGCCGTGGGGCAAGCATCGCGAGCAGCTCGTCGTCGAGCCCCATCGTACGGGCGCGCGCCACAAGCGCGGCAAACGCGGTCCGCTCCGCGTCGTTGCGAATCCAACCGGATTCGCGCGCAACCAGCTCGTCCGTCGTCGGCGGTGTCTTTGCCCCCGGGGCGTCGACCGCCAGCCGTCGTCCCAGGTTGAACGCTGCGACGTTGGCGGCGGAGCGCCGGCCCGTGACCGAGCGGATGGCGTCCTCGATCGCCTGGCGCGACATCGGCAGCCACCCACGCTGCCACGCTGCGCCCAGCATCGAGATGTTGGCGTAGATCCGGTCCCCCAATTGCTCCTCGCATGCGGTCGCAAAATCGAGCGCCAGCAGACCGTCCGGACGCGTGTACTCATGAGCCATGGCGACGACATCGTCGGGTGCCGACGCCGTTCCCATCAGGACGGTGGTGGTCGGCCGGATGGACGTGTTGAGTACCGCGACGGTCCGGTCGGGGGAGGCCTTGCCCAGGGCACGGATGCCCTCGATCCCTTCGAGTCCCAGCACCAGATCGGCGTCGCCGTCCGGGATCAGGGCCGAACGGACGCGGGCACCGTCGTGCATGACCATGTCGCAGAAGACGCCGCCGCCGCGCTGGGCGAGGCCCTTCTTGTGGTAGGTGTCGACCTCTGCGAACGCGGACGCGGCGGCCTCGGTCAGCACGCGCGAGACGACGCCGATGCCAAGTCCGCCGACGCCGCCCATGTAGACCGACCAGCCGTCCGGGCCGGTCGCCGCGACGGGTGGGTCGGGGGGCAGTGGTGTGTCGGCGGCGGCGATTGGCGCCGGTGCCGACGATCGGGTGATCGTCACCAGCTCGAAGCTGGGGCACGCCTTGATCTTGGCGCAGTAGCCGTCGTCGACGCAGACCTCGTTGTCGATCGCGACCTTCTCGCCGAAGGGCGTGGGGACCACCGCCAGGCCCGGGCAGCCCGTGCCCTTGGTGCATTCCCGGCAGTTCTCGCAGACCTCCTCGGCGATGTTGTATCTGGTGATCGTCGGCAGGTACCCCGTGTCGCGAACGACCTTGGCGCGCTCCTGGCGCAGGCGCCGGTTGGACGTGATCGCGCACTCCTTGTCGGCGATCACGATGCGTGTGCCGTCCATCAGCATCGCCCGTTCGAGCAGCTCCATGTGCGACTCGCGGTCGTCCGGATTGGACCGGGCCAGGAACGCCGGGCTCATCGCCCGCACGATCGCCTCGATCTCGAGCGGGTGTTGGGGGCGTCCCATCAGGTCGGTGTCGCTCGCCGGGGTGCCCTGATGGCCGGTCATGGCGGTGTTCTTGTTGTCCAGGATGATGTAGAGGATGTCCTGGTTCTGCTTGATCGCGTTGGCGATCGTGGACATCTCCCCGTGGAAGAACGTTCCGTCCCCCACGAGTGTGTAGTGCTTGTTGGTGACCAGGGGCGCGGCGCCGGCGCCGGTGGCCCCGCCCAGGCCCATCGCCGAAAGGTTGTTCATCTCGTTGAACGGCGGCAGGTAGTTCATCGAGTAGCAGCCGATGCCGCCGGGGGCGATGACGTCGATCGGCTCACGGTCGTACACGCGACGCATGTAGTCGGCGTCGCGCAGGCGCTCGCGCACGATGGTCATCGGGTTGCTGGTCCCGCGGTGGGGGCAGCCGGCACAGAACGTCGGAGTGCGTGCGACGACGACCGGTGGCGCCGGGGCGATCTTGCTCAGGGCATCGTGCGCGCGCCGGACCGTCTCGTCGACAAACGCCTCGGGCCGCGCCGTCACGAGTCGAGCCAATGCCTGCAGTGCGGCTTCGGGCTCCATGCCTGGCCCGTCGGGCGTCCCTGCGACGTCGCCGGGCAGTCGCTTACCCCAGACGGACTGCCGCCGGCCTTCGAGGGCGGTCCTGACCTGATCTTCCAGGAACGGCGCCCGTTCCTCGAACACCACGATCTCGTCGACGCTGTCGGCGAAGTCGCGCACGGGCGCTCGATCGATGGGCCAGGTCAGCGCTAGGCGGAGAATCGGAAGCGTCGCGTCGAGCGCGAGCTCGTGCATCGCGTGGCGCAGCACCGGGTACGCGGCTCCGGCGGTGACGATCCCAAACGTGGACGGTGACGCATGCGCGTTCTCGACGCGGTTGAGTCCTCGGGCGGCGACCGCACGCTGCAGCGCGGGGATCCGCCGGTGCAGCAGATCGTCCTCCAACGATGAGGTGAAGGGCGGAAGCGAGACCGCGCGCTCTGGCCGGATGCTCTGTGTGTCGATCGTCGAGCGCCGGTGCGGTCCGACCTGCGGCTCCAGGTTGGGAGCGAGGTCGACGACCGCCGTTCCGTCGGCCTGGGTCGTTGTCACCATCACCGCCACGATTAGTCCGGACTCGGCCGAGAGGTCGAACGCCACCCGGATCAGGTCCTTGACTTCCTGCGAGGTGGCAGGCTCGAGCACCGGGATGCGCCCCGCGCTCATCGTCACGCGGCTGTCGGCGCCCACCTGGGTCGAGGAGCTCATGGTGTCGTCGCCGACGACCACCACCGCCGCCGCGTCCGTCGCAGCCTGGGCCGAGTTGGCGATCGCGAGGGCGTCCAGCGCGACGTACGCGCCGACACTCTTGAAGACCGTCATGGACCGCGCGCCCGGAACCTGACGGGCACCGTTCAGCATCGCCGCGCTTTGGGCCTCGTTGTTGGCGAGGATCGCCTCGACGCCCAAGTCGGCCAGGGCTGCTGAGTGCTCCTCGCAGATCAGGAAGACCTCGGCGACCGGGGAGCCCGGGTAGCCGGTGATCAGCGAGACACCCGCTTCGAGCGCGCCTTTGACGATCAGCTCATTTCCGCCGAGTACCGCTCGTCCGTCGCCGCGCAAGAGTCCCGCAGCGTCGACGGGCCTCTGAATCGGGGTGGGGAGGGCTTGGGTGGCCATGCGGTCGCGACCTCCTGGTCGAGTTGTCGTCCGCGTGCGTTGTCAAACCAAGTATTCCGCACTATCGTTTTGCACACCAGGCCACTTCGTATCGAAATACCCTGCCATGGACCGCATCGACCAGAAGATCATTCAGTTCTTGACCAATGACGGGCGCATGAGCTTCGCCGAGCTCGGTCGCCACGTCAACCTCTCGACCCCTGCGGCGCACCGCAGGGTCAAGGCGCTCGAGGAGCGCGGGGTGATCACGGGTTACACCGCTCGGGTCGACTCGACCGTGCTGGGTGCCGGGCTCTCAGCGCTCGTCGCAATCGAAGCGGTGGGGAGCCTGGACACTGTGGTCGCGGATCTGGAGCGCATCCCGAACGTCGAAGCGTGCTGGTCGACCGCGGGTGCATCGGACCTCCTCCTGAAGGTCCGAGCCTCAAGCCCCGTCACGCTTGAGCGCCTCCTCGTCCGAATCCGAGCCACCGCCGGCGTCGACCGGACCCGAACCACAGTTCTGCTCGACACGCGCTTCGAGCGTGAAGCCGACCCTGCCGTGCTTCTGGCAGATGCCTAGCTGGGCCGGGCCCAGACAGGAGAGGACGGCGGGTGAGTTCCTTGCTCGTCGTGAGCTGAGCCGACGAGCGAGATGGCATGCGGACATCCGACCGTTTGTGGCACGTGCGCTCGGGGTGCGTGGAATGGCCACCGGTTGCGTGCGTATCGCGTGTGCGCAATCAACGTGTCATCGTCGATGCAGTCCAACCGTTTTGGCACCATGGCGCGCGCATGGTCATTGGGTACGCCCGTGTTGCCATCGACGGTCAGGACGAGTCACTGCAGATCGACGCCCTTGAGCAAGCCGGCTGCGAGCGGATCTACGTTGACCGGGCAAGCGGTGCGATCCGCGAACGACCGGAACTGACCAACGCCCTTCGCGATCTGCGCGATGTAGAGGACGTGCTGGTCGCGTGGCGCCTGGACCGCATCGGCCGCAACTTGCGTCACCTGGTCGATCTCGTCGGGGGACCTCCGCAGCCGCAAGATCGGATTTCGTAGCCTGAACGATCCGATCGACACGACCAGCGCGAGCGGCCGGCTGGTGTTCCATGTCTTCGCCGCACTCGCCGAGTTCGAACGCAACCTGACCCGAGAGCACACCACCGCGGGCCTTGCAGCAGCACGAGCGCGTGGCCGAGTCGGAGGACGCCCTCGCGTGGGACGCCCGAGAAGATCCGGCTCGCTCGGCGTCTATGAGGATGGTGATGTCACGGTCCAGTAGATTGCCGAGACGCTGGGTGTGAGCCTGGCGCAGCATCTCTCGCAGCCTCAGCGGCACGAAGTGAGTCGTGGGGAGCATCAACTGTCGATGAGATCGAGGCAACTCCAACTCCAGTTGCGAAGTGAGAAATGCGCTACCGTGACCGCAGTGGATGAGCATTCATTCACCGAAGGGGAGTAACCCACAAACGTCTCGTCGTCACTACGGCGTCATGCCCGGCGAGGCGGGCCACCGGCCGGGAGAGACCTTCAGCTGATCACCCTCAGCCAGGAGGTCGTCGTGAGCCAAGTGCCCCTTCCCCAGGGCAGCCGCTTCTTCGCTGCACGCGATGTTTTCGCTCGAGTGCTCGTCGGTGCCGAGAACACGTCTGCGAGCCTTCAGGCGGCCTGGCAGGCACGCGTTCTCGCCGGCGAGCATGGCTCTGTCACCGTGATCGCCGTCGCCGACGTCGCTGCCGCCGCCCAGGCAGGCGCCGCTGCCGTTCACGCAGCCGCACAGATTCGGGCAGACGCCGATCGGGCGCTTGAACAGGCGGTGGCGCTCTCGTCCCCGGACACGGCTGCCGTTGTGGTCGGCCGGTCACGTGAGACGCTCCTCGCCCAGGTCGCCGCCAGGGGCGCCACCTTGCTTGCGCTCGGTGCAGGCCCGCATCGACGGATGACCGGTTTGTTGCTCGGTGAGGTCGGCTCGAGCCTGCTTCGCCACAGTCCGTGTTCGGTACTGATCGCCCGTGAGTGCCGAACGGAGTCGTGGCCGCGACGCATCCTGGCGGGTATTGACGGGTCACCGCAGAGCCTCGACGGCGCAGCGTTCGCCGCGGACCTGGCCCGCAGCCACGGCGCGGAGCTCACCGTCATCACCGCGTTGGGCGGCAAGACCGTCGACGTCGACCGGGTTCGCGAACTCCATCCGCAGGTGCTGATCGACCCGCGCGCACCGGTTGATGCGCTGGTCGAGGAAGCACGCGACGGTGATCTCGTCGTGCTCGGCAGCCGCGGCCTGCACGGCCTTGGCGCACTCGGCAGCGTCAGTGAGCGGGTCGCCCATCGCGCGGGCACGTCCGTCCTCGTCCTGCGCCCCGCATAGTGGACGCCATCACCGCCGTTCGACGGAGATGCGTCGATGTCTGACATGTGGACGTGGGCGGTGCTCGCCGCGATCGTCGTTGCCATGCTCGCGTTCGATCTTGCGTTCTTCGGGCGCGGGTCGAAAGAGATCACGTTCCGTTCCGCGCTTGCGTGGAGCGTGGTCTGGGCGACCGCCGGGGTCGGGTTCGTCGGCGCGGTGTGGTGGCTGCGCGGTGGCGCCGCCGCCGAGGAATACCTGGCCGGGTTCATCATCGAGAAGAGCCTGTCGATCGACAACCTCTTCGTCTTCGCGCTCATCTTCGGCTACTTCGCCGTTCCGCTCACCATGCAGCGGCGGGTGATCTTCTGGGGCATCGTCGGGGCGATCGTCCTGCGCGGCATCTTCATCTTCGCCGGAGCAGCGCTTCTGGACGCATTCCACTGGATGGTCTACGGGTTCGGCGGTTTCCTGGTGGTGACGGCGATCCGGATGGCCCGTCACTCCGAGGTCGAGATCCATCCCGAGAAGAACCCGGCTCTGCGAGTGCTACGCAGGGTCATACCTCTGACGCCCGAATACCACGGTGAGCGGTTCTTCGTCCGCTCCGGTGGCAGAGGAATGGCGACGCCACTTGTCGCCGCCTTCGTCCTCGTCGCGACGTTCGATGTGGTGTTCGCCGTCGATTCGATCCCGGCGATCTTCGCGGTGACCGACGACACGTTCGTCGTCTACGCGGCGAACGCGATGTCGCTGCTCGGGTTGACCGCGCTCTACTTCCTGCTCGCCGGCATGATCCAACGCTTCCGGTATCTGAGCCTCGGCCTGGCGGTTGTACTGGGGTTCGTCGGCATCAAGATGCTGATCTCCGACGTCTACAAGATCTCGATTCCCTTGTCGCTCGGCGTGATCGTCTTGGTGTTGACCGTCGCGATCGTCTGGTCGCTGCGATCCTCACGCGAGGAGCAAGGAGGGGCCTCCCGACCCGGCGACGAGCTCGTGAATATTGATCGGGTTTCACGCCAGGGAGACGATCGATGATTCTGATCAGCGTAACCGTCGTCGCGCTCGGCGTGTTGTTCATGTGACCGCGCTTACGCTACGCGCGGCTGGCCTGCTCCGCCAACCGCTCCGGGTGGCCGCGGCACTCGCTATGACGCTCGCGGTGCGGAACCTGTCAAGTCATTTGAGACGGTCGTCGCGTTTTTATCTTCGGGATGTCTCGACCGGGCATCTCACCTGGCGCAGCGAGGAGCGTGTGCGGCGCGCTGAGTGCGGATGTCGCGAGTCTCCATCGCCGGGGAAGCGACGCCCCTTTCCATAGGCGATCAGGGTGGCCATTCGCTCCTCCAGGCGCAACAAGGCAGACGTGACTTGCCATACGGCTATGTGGGGGGCTGGGTCCCTGGCGTCGGCCGTCACTCGTGCATCCCAACCCTCCACCATGCACGGCGCCGCGCTCACACGGGCCGGGTGATCGCCCCCTCGGACGCGCTGCCCACCTGGGCGGCGTACTTGGCGAGCACCCCAGTGGCGTAGCGTGGGGCGCGCGGCTGCCATCCCGCCAGACGGGCCGCCAACTCGTCGTCGGACAACTCCACGTCCAGGCGGCGGGCATCGACATCGAGAGTGACGATGTCACCGTCGCGCAGCGCCGCGAGCGGACCGCCGCGCGCCGCCTCGGGGGCGACGTGACCGACCATGAACCCGTGGGTGGCGCCGCTGAAGCGGCCATCGGTCACCAGGGCAACCTCCTCGCCGAGCCCCTCGCCGACAATCGCGGCCGTGACGTGGAGCATCTCGCGCATACCGGGGCCGCCCACCGGACCCTCGTAGCGGATCACCACCACGTCGCCGGCCCGGATGCTCTGCGCCTTCACCGCGGCGAAGCACTCCTCCTCGCTGTCGAACACGCGCGCGGGGCCGCAGTGCAGGCGGCGTTCGTGTCCGGAGAGCTTCACCACCGACCCGTCGGGGGCGAGGTTGCCGCGCAGGATCGCCAGGCCGCCGGTGGCTTTGAGCGGCGCGTCGATGGGAACGATCACCTGCTGACCGGGCGTCTCGTGGGCCTGAGCGGCGATCTCGGCCAGGCTGCGTCCGTCGACGTTACGCGAGTCGCCGTGCACCAGGTTCCGCGACAGCAGCTCCCGCGTCATGACCGCCACCCCGCCCGCGGCGTGCAGATCGGTGGCCACGAAGCGGCCGCCGGGCTTGAGGTCGACGATGATCGGGGTGCGCTCGGCGATGGAGCCAAATTCCTCCAGCTCGAGCGCGATGCCGAGCTCCGCGGCGATGGCCAGCAGGTGCAGCACGGCGTTGGTGGAGCCGCCGCTGGCGGCCACGCCGGTGATGGCGTTGTCGATGGCGTCGCGAGTGATGATCTGGCGGGGCCGAAGGTCGTCGCGCACCAGGCGCATCGCCACGCGCCCGGCCGCGGCGGCCGCCTCGGACTTCTCGGGATGCAGCGCCGGGATGCCGTTGAGCCCGGCCGGGCTGATGCCCAGCAGCTCCATCGCCATCGACATGGTGTTGGCAGTGAACTGCCCGCCGCACGCGCCCGCTCCCGGGCACGCGACGCTCTCAAGGGCATGCACCTCCTCGGGGCCGACCCTGCCGGCGGCGTGGGCACCCACCACCTCGAAGACGTCCTGAATGGTGACGTCATGGTCGCGGAAACGGCCCGGCGCAATCGAGCCGTTGTAGAGGACGAGCCCGGGGATGTCGAGCCGGGCGAGCGCCATAGCCGCGCCGGGGATGGTCTTGTCGCAGCCCACCAGACAGACCAGGCCGTCGAACAGGTGCCCGCGGGCCACCAGCTCGATCGAGTCCGCGATCACCTCGCGCGAGACGAGCGAGGCTCGCATGCCCTCGGTGCCCATCGACACCCCGTCCGACACCGCGATGGTATTGAACTCCATGGGCGTGCCGCCGGCCTCCCGGATGCCGCGCTTGACGTGCATCGCCAGCTCGCGCTGGTTGAGGTTGCACGGCATCGTCTCGATCCAGGTCGTCGCCACACCGAGGATCGGCTTGGCGAGGTCCTCGTCGGTAAAGCCGGCACCCTTCAGCATCGCGCGCGCAGGCGCGCGATCAGGCCCGTCGGTGAGCGCGGCGCTGTGGCGCTTGGCGGGGTCGCTGGTGATGGCGTACGGGTTCTCAGACATCTCTTCCTCGGCTCAGTGCGTCCCA
>JANMDV010000157.1:0-6268 GCA_031376485.1 Actinomycetota bacterium | reverse complement strand
CTGAATTGCCTGCAACGAGCACCTCGTGGAGGTCGCTGCACAACGACAAAGCCTGGCGGGACGCGTGATCGGAGTTGCGTTCGCGCCCCCGGCGTCGGTCGCGATGTTCGAACGCGGCCTCGGTCTGGACGTTCCGATCCTGTGCGACCCGGAACGTGTCGCCTACCACGTGTTCGGGTTCGGGCAGGTCGCGTGGGGGCTCGCGATCCTGCACCCGGGGTACTGGATCCGCCTGGCGCGGGCCCTGCGGCGGGGGCGGCGCTTCAGCCGTGTACGCGAGGATCCAGGCCAACTCGGCGGCGATGTCGTACTCGATGCCGAGCGCCGGTTGCGGTGGGTCTACCGAAGCCGTTGGCCGGCCGATCGCCCCTCCGTCGCCGACGTCAGGGCAGCACTGCTCGCGGCGGTCTGACGAGCGGGAAGGACCGGACGCCCGCCCGGCGGCGACGTACGTCCGGCCCGTCCCCATCAGGCGACCAGTTGCGAGACGAGCTTCTTGATCGCAGCGACGAGTCCGCCCTTGAGCTTGTCGCCGATGTCGTCGCCCCACTTGCCGGCGACCAGGCCGACGCCGCTCACCAGGAGCGCCACCATCACGACGATCCCGACGTACTCCACTGTGCCCTGACCACGTTGTTCGGTCATCCGATCCCACGCGCGCATGGCACGTACCGTCGTCCACGCCATCACTTTGTAGCCCATGATTCCCCTCCAGTTCGTTATGTACGGGCGACATGGATGCTGCGACGCGAGGGTGTTACAGCGCGACACCGAAGTGTCACAAAATGCATTCGCCTCTGTGTCAATCCCCGACACGTTTGTTGGCTTCGGTGTCCGGCGTCGGCACACGCCGCGCGTCGATACGCTGCTTGAGCGCCCGCAACATCGCGCGTTTGGCCAACTGCTTTCCGCGGGTGATCACTGCGTCCGCCGTGGCCTCGCCCAGGTCGCGCATGAAGGTCCGGTAGGCCGCTTTCGGTGACATCGCACGCAGGTCGCGTGCGTAGTCGACCGCTGCGTCGAACTGCGCAGTGGTGAATCCGAGTGGATCTTCGGCAAGCGCCGCGATCAGGCCGCGACCGTCGGTCAAGAGCGCCACCGGGTCGCTCACGAACTCGGTGAACGCGCCCCACATACCGTGACCGAACCCCGAGGCGAATGCGGCGGCGCCGACCACGACGATCTCGCCGCCAGTGCGCACCGTCCGCACGACCCGACGAAACGCACGGCCGATCGCCGGGGTCCGTCGGTCCCGGGGCGTCAGGCCGAGGTCGGGCAGGCTCCGTGACGGCTCGACGATCTGATCGAGACCGGACCAGACGTGAGGGATGACAGGAGGGGGCGGCCGGTCTGGTTGGACGTGCGATGCGAGCCACGCCCCGGCGGCCGCGAGTAGGAGCGCCACGACGACGACCATCCCCACGTGCTCAACGGTCGCCTGCCCTGACGCGCCGGCCCGCCGATGACACTTCGCGTCCATGGCACGACGCTACGGCCGACATCTGTTACAGCGCTGCACCGAGGTGTGCCAATACACGCGCGAAAGTGCGCCAACCCTCGTCACAACTCACCGGTTGCGATTTGTCACCAGCCCGGCGTTGCAGGAATGTCGGTGTCTGTGGAATCGGGCGTTTCCGCCCGTCCACGGCGGGTGAAAATGAGGCTCACCGCACGATATCCTGCCCTGTTGTGAGTCCCATTTCCTTCTCCGTCATCGCTACCGTCACAAGCGCCGCTGGGCGTGTCGCCGGCAATCTTCAACAATCCGTCCGCCGCGCACGGCTCGAAGGCGAACGCCGCGTCCTGCAACGCCAGCATCGCGCCGCCCTGGAGGCCCTCGGTGACCGCGTCGTCGACCTCGTCCGCGAAGGGACCCTCACGGGCGCATCAATCAGCCCCGAGGTCGCGAACGTCGAGACCAAGCTCATGGAGATCGACGCCAAGTCCGCCGAACTCGAAGGTCTGAGCACCCTCGAAGGTCGCTCGCACGCCGATCACCAAACCGCGCCTGAGGTAGGAATGAAACCCAGCCGCAGTCACCGATTGAGACGCCCGAAGGGCGGATCATAGGCCGACCAAGAGCCGTGGTGAATGCGGCGCATGGAAACCCGCAGTCACCGATCGACACGCCCGAAGGGTGGATCATAGGCCGACCAAGAGCCGTGGTGAATGCGGCGTTTCGCCAGCCCCACTCGACGTTTGAGCCGCCGAAGGCGGCTCATACGCCGTCTCAGAGCCGAGTCGAGCGGGGCGTCGAGGACCCTTGTAGGCCGGCTCCACCGGTGTAGTCTCTTCTGACTCCGTTTTGTCGTATCGGGAGGAGCGACGGGGCCGTGCGGGTCGAACCAGATCGCCAAGGGCATCACAGCTCCGAGGCGCCGGCCTGCCATCGGTGCGGAGTTCCGTTGCTCGAAGAGACGACGTTCTGCCCGTATTGTGAGCGGTGGCTCGACGATGCCGGAGACAGGCCACGGGCCAGTCGGAGACCTGGTGTCGCCTCGCGAATCACCGAACGCACACTTTTGACCATCGGCTTCGTATTCTTCGCCGCTGTCGCAGCGGTCTGCGTCGCCGTAGCACTGCTGATCTAGCCGCGTCCGACCAGACGGCGAGGCAGGTCCGACGCATCTCAAGCGGCCACCCGTGCCGCATCCACCCCATGGAGGTCCGCAATTCCTTGAGCAGCACGACTGATCACGACCTGTTTTCGATCGGCGACGAGGTCGTCGGTCAGTTCAGGTGCTCGGGGTGTGATCTTCTGATCGTCTCCCCCAAGGAGAACGACGGGGTGCTCGTGCTGCCGGCATGCCCGCTGTGCGCCTCCGAGGGCTGGCGCCGGGTGGCCTAAACCTCCGCCGGCTCCTGCCCGAATCCGGCCAGCAAGTCCTCGACCTCGATAACGGTCAACGTGTCCACCCGGGCGCTGCCCCGGGCCGCCATCTCGGCGGAGATCTTGGCGACGGCCTCCATACCGGGAGCGGTCACGACGCTCAGCATGTCGTACGGTCCCAGGAGCGCCCACTGCTGGAGCACCTTGACGTCCGACGCCTCGAACTCCCGATTGACCTCGAAGACGCGCTCGGGCGTCGCCTTCAGCGTTTGAAGCCCTTGCGGGCTGAGCGTCGAGAGGAGGAGATACGTTGGCACGGCGATTCGGGATGAGTGTACCCGGACCGGCGCGTACACGATCTCAAGGTCGACTACACTCGGCGATCGTTCCACGACCCGAGGTGATGATGCAACGCGAATTCAACCCGAACGAGCTCCAGAAGGCACTGCTCGGATACGACCCGAGCGACCTCGAGTCGTCACTGCTCGAATGGGCGCGTGAGCATTGGCCGATGGCGGCCCGCGGAATGATCTATGCCAAGCGTGAGGCCGAGGACACCGTCAGCGGCGTCCAGGGGGTCCGTGACCCCGATATCAAGCTGGCCCTCGAGATCGCGGTGCGGGCGGCGATCGCCGAGCGGGAGCTGACGATGCGCACGATTGCCGCGGTCCTGCCGGCATGGCTTGAGCGCACGTACGGTCTGACGCCCAAGGAGGTTTAGAGCTCCCTCTCGCAATTACGACCACGTATCCCGGCTGCAAACCTTCGCCAGGCGGTGTCCTCGGTCTCGCCGTTATGGGTACCGATAGCGGCAAGACACTGCGTCCTTGCTGACTCGGTTTTCGCGCGGGATACACGGCCGTAATTACGAGAGGGAGCACTTAGGGTCCGCGCCGCGTGAGGGCTCCTGCAGTTCTTTCTGCAGCGGCCCTCACTCTTTGGGAACGACGGCGTAGCCGGCGTCCTGCCAGCCTGCCCAGCCGCCGACGAGCACACCCACCCGGGTATGTCCGTTGTCGAACGCCCAGAGGGCGATCTTCATACTGGTCGCCTCACCGGCCCGGTCGCAATAGAAGACGAGTTCCTTGCCGGTGGGGAGTGACGGCACCTCCTTGGTGAATTCCATGGGATCCACCCGGATCGCACCCCGGATCCTGCTGTCGGACTCGCGCCACGTCAGCTCCCGGACATCGATCATTTGCACTGGGTCGCCCATCTTGAATGCTGCGGCGAGGTCAGCCGCTTGCCACCGTGACACGTCATCCCAGGCCATTGCCCCTCCTCGTCCGGGTCTCGAGCGGCCGAGAACTTATCAGGGGGTACGCACGGCGGGAGCGGCGCCGCAGTCGGCGGTGTCGAACCGCGTGGCCGCCAACGTTGGCCGGACGGCCAATTCCGAGACGACACGGGGCACCTACCGTAGACCGCGTCACGGTGAACCACCTCGCCCCGCCAAGGCATCGACATCGGAGTACACGACGTGCTCACCTCAGGAACAGCCCTCCATGCCATCTTCGAGACCGCTGCCGCGCTTGAGCGGGCCGAAGCGTCGGCACGTGTGCTTGCGGCGCGAGCCGCAGGTCACGCGGGAGCACCCAGGGCGTTCGCCGAGCTCGCGGCGATCGCTCCGGACGGGCTGATCCCGACGCCTGGGCGGGGCGCGGCTCACGTGGCGCGCCAAATTGAACATGCCGCTGACACTGTGTGTGACGCGCGAAGCTTGCTCGGCGAGGACGTGGTCGACGCGGTTGAGTGGGCAGCGGGAATGACACGGCGCATCGCCGCGACCGCAGACGCACTGGATCCAGCGGGCGCGGCTCGAGCGGCCCGTCGGGGCGTCGCGACTGTCCGCGGACTCGTGGACGGCACCGTGGACCGAGACGAGCGGTGGGATACGTTTCGCCTTGGGACGTTCATGCCCCGGGCCGCCTGGGTCAGTGCGCTCGTACGCGCAGCAGCCACAGTGGTCGCGCAGAGCGGTAACGACCAGGCGTGGCGCGTTGCCGGCGCAGTCACAGGGCTCGGCGCCGACGGAGACAACATCGCCCAACGGCTCGTCTGCGATCGGCAGGCGGTCGCGACCGCTGCGCATGCCCTCGATCAGACCGAGTCGGCGTTGCTTGCGCTGCAGCGAAAGCACCAAGTCAGCACGGCTGCCCTGCCCTTGGCTCGCGAAGCGCAGTCCAGGCTTCGCGAGGCATCAGCCAAGCTCGATCATCCCGACGAAATGGCGCACGCCATGGATCGCGTGCTCGACGCGATCGGTGCGCTCGCGGGGGCTGTCGAACCGACGCCCCTGACGTCACGAAGCCCGGGGCATCCCCCTCCCCCGGGCTTCGGACGCCCCTTGTCGCCGGCTGGCACTATTGGCTGATCGATCAACACGCATCCCCCTCCGAGCGAGAACGAGGGCTCGTCGCACACGACATCACGGTTGAGAGTTCTCTGCTCGCTCACCCTGGGCGAGCGGCCACGCCCGAGCCACTCATACGGCTCCGCCCGGCGACCCACGCTGACGCTGACCAGATCGGGCAGCTTGTTGCAGCGGCGTTGACGGACAAAGTCGCGCCGGCGTTCGGAGATCGCGGCGCCCAAGCGATCGCCGCACTCGTGCGGCGTGACCTGCCGCGGAGTTCCGTGCGCTACATCGTCGCCGAATCCGACGGGACGGTCGTCGGCACGACTCGGCTCGCGCTTCGTCAGGAGGCCGGTGAGGCCGACATCAGACCGATCGCGCACTCCATCGGGTGGTGGCATGCGCTGCGCGGCGCCCTGGTGCTGGGACTTCTCGCGCATGCACGACTCGCGCCGGACGAGGCCTACGTCGAAGAACTGGCGGTCAGTGCCGACCGTCGTCGCCACGGCATCGGACGTTCGCTGCTCCTCGAGTGCGAGTCGATCGCCCGCCACGCCGGCAAGCACCGCATCACGCTCTGGGTGACCGCCGGCAACGTCGGCGCCGTCGCGCTCTACTGCTCTCTCGGGTACCGCGTCACCCGTCGACGGCGCACGCTCCGCGGACGCCTGCTCTTCGGCGCGCCGCTCGCGCTGCTGATGGAGAAGCCACTCGGCGCGGGTACCGCTATTCTGTCGTCAGATGCCGCACGCTTCAGGACAAACCGGTCGTGACCTTGTGATGTGGAGCATCGGTCTCGCCCTTGCCGTAGTCGCCACGTTGATTGCGTCTGCCTCTGGAGCACGCCTGGGCGCAGCGTTGACGGGCGGAGTCATCGTGCTCGTCGCGACCGTCCTGACCGGACTCGCGCTCGACACCCGCCGGGGCTAGTCGTGTGACACTAGAATGACGTGCCTTTTATCCCTGCGTGAGAGCGAGCGAGGCGGTCAACGCACGTCGACGGGACACCGGGCATATTCGCGATACCGAGGCACCGCATCGCGATGCTCGCAGCCAGGGAGACACCACCGTTGCTTCGATGT
>JANMDV010000142.1:0-5049 GCA_031376485.1 Actinomycetota bacterium | reverse complement strand
GGACCTGCCAGTCCCGGCCGACTGCGAGTCGGTGAACAAGAGCGATCGGCGCGAGGGCCCCAACGTGGCCGTGCTGACGCGGATCGCTCGGGTGGACGAGGCCGGGCGGCTGAGCGTGCGCCTGGCCTGTCCGCGTACCGTGCGGGGCGGCTGCAACGGGACGCTGGCCGCGCGCGTGGAGCGCACGGGCGCGCGCCTCGGCGCGCCGGCGCGTTACTCGCTACTTCCGGGCCGCTCCGCGGTGATCGAGGTCGTGCTGCGCCCCGACCAGGTGGCGAGTGCCCGGCGTCCCGACGCCCTCGTGCGGGTGCGCTCGACGGAGGCCGGCATCCACGGCACGAAGACCACCCAGCGCGTGCTGGAGGCCCGAGCCGTATAGGTTCTTACTCGATCATCCCGTTGCGGTAGGCGAAGCGGGTCGCCTCGGTGCGGTTGCCCACTCCGAGCTTGCGATAGATGTTCGAGAGGTGGAACTTCACCGTCTGCTCGGTGACGTAGAGCTTGCTCGCGAGGTCGAGGTTCGAGAGCCCCACGGCGACGAGGCGCAGGATCGAGAGCTCGCGATCGGTCAGGCCGCCCGGATGCCCGCTGCCGGAGCTGGAGGGGGCGGAGCCGCCCTCGCCTGCCCGCCCGCGCGGGTGATAGACCGTGCCCTCGACGACCTGACGGATGGTCGAGGGCAGATCGAGCGGGTTGATCGACTTGACCACATATCCCGAAGCCCCCTGGTGGAGAGCCTGGTCGATGTGCTCGGAGTCCTCGAACATCGAGAGAATAATCACCTTCATGCCCGGGTGGTCCTCGCGTATGCGCGAGAGCGTGTCGAGCCCGTCTCCGTTGGGCATACGGAGGTCCAGGATCACGACGTCCGGTTCGATCGTGGGGAGCAGCGCCAGCATCTCGTCGCCGCTCATCGCCTCGCCGACGACTTCGATGTCCGGCGCGGTCTCAAGCGCGCGCTTGATCCCGTCCAACATCAAACGGTGATCATCGGCAATCGCAACGCGCATGAGGGATCGGGCTGTCATGGGGTCGGCTCCGTCACGTCGTGGACAGCGTAGCTCACTTACCGCCTGACCCGGCATTGTCCACGTGCGTCAGTGCCGGGAGCTGAGCGCGCCGTGGCGCTTGATCGCATCGACGATCTCAGTGGCGGGCGCGCCTTTGATGAGATACTCGGCCGCGCCACCGGCGAGACCGGCCTCGATCTCCTGCTGCTTGTTGCCGATCGACAGCATCAACACCGTCAAGTCGGGGAAACGGGCCTTGAGTTCGTACGTCGCCTCCACTCCGTCCAAATTCGGCATGGACACGTCCATCAATACGACATCGGGACGGTGCTCCTCGGAAAGCACGATCGCCTCGGCGCCGTTCGACGCTTCGGCGACGACCGTGATTTCGGAGTCGCGTTCGAGGAGCCGCCGAAGCACCCCGCGAAACTGTGCGTTGTCGTCTGCGAGTAGGACGCGGACCATGAGTTCCTTTCGCTGGTCGCGTTTCGATGGCGGAGTGCCTTCTCCAGGGAGCATAGGCGGCTGATTCGGCCTCGAACCTAGACGTCCTGCTAGGTCTGACCCAGCCAAAGGTCGAGTCTTCGAGTCCATGAGGAGGTTTTCTTCGGCAACTGACGCGATGTCGAAGTGAACGAGTCGCCGGATCCCACCTGCCGAGATGGGATGCCGGGAGCACCTCCGCGGGAGGGGCACTACAATGCGCTTCATGCCAGACCCTGATCTCACCATGCACGAGCCGTCGGCGGTCGCGGCGTTGATCGCCGTCACAGAGGCGTCGGTCGATCAAGACGAACCCACTGGTGAGATGGCTCGGTTGCTGCGCGCGATCGTGGACGCGCTCGGCGGTCGGGCTGCCGTCCTTCAAGCGGCGGATCCCCGTGAGGGCCGCTTCACTGTGGTGGGATCGGTCAACATCGCGACCTCGGGACCCGGGTTGGACAACGCGCCGTTGTCCGACGGCGCAGCAGGGCAGGCCCATGGCGAAGGCATTGAACTCGATGTCGAGGACGGAACCCTGCCCGAGGCGCTCAAGCTGGCAGGCTTCAAACACGCGCTCGCATTGCCGGTGCGGTCGTCGGAGCGCTCGCTCGGCGTCGTCTGGGTGGCCGGAGCCGCCCCGCTGTCGGAGGACCCGCTGCGCAGGCACGCAGCCCGCGTCGGCGCCGAACGGATCGGAAGCCTGCTCGAGCAGGTTCGCCTCTACGAGACGCTCGAGCGCGCCATGGCGCAAATCCTTGAGGGCGATGAGCGGATGCTTGGGCGTATCGGGTTGGACATCCACGACGGTCCGACCCAGCAACTGTCGGTCGCGCTGCTCGAGGTGCAGTTGCTCGAAGCCGACCTGGGCGATGCCGAGCGCGAGGGGGCCGTCCTGCCGGACAAGCTGCGGCCCGGCCTGTCACGCATCTACGAGACGCTCGGGGGCGCCCTGCAGGAGATGCGCGAGCTGATCGGGCACCTGCGCCCCGCGCAGTTCGAGGACCGGACGTTGCCCGAGGTGCTCAGCAACGCGGTCCGTGCCTTCGAGACCCAGCAGGGCGCCGTCGTCGACTATGAGACGCGGGGCGAGTTCCCCGACCAGCGCGTGTCGCTGTCGCAGAAGATCACGTTCTACCGCATTCTGCAGGAGGCGCTCAACAACGCCGCACGCCACGGAGCCGCGACAGAGGTGGCGGTGCGGTTGCGCGAAGGCCCCGCCGGCATCACGATGGAGGTGCGCGACAACGGGCGCGGCTTCGAGCCCGATCAGGTGCGCCGACCGACTCCAGGCAACCCCCAGGCCCGCTACGGCCTGTTCGGGATGCGCGACCGGGCGCAACTCTTGGGCGGTTCGTTCGAGGTGTGGAGTCGGCCGGGCGTCGGATCGCTCATCACGGTTTTCCTGCCGCGCTGGCGCGGCACTGAGCGCGGCAGGTTGGCGCAGATCGGTGCCTGACACCCAGCCGCTGGTCAAGGTGTGTGGGCTGACCAACCCCGCAGAAGCCGCGGCGTGCGCCGACCTCGGGGTGTGGGCGATCGGCGTGGTCTTCGCGCCCGAGAGCGTGCGATGCGTCGACATCGACCAGGCGCGCTCCATATGCGCGGTGGTGCCCGCACATGTGCGCTGTGTCGGGGTATTCGTCGATCCAGATCCCGCGATGGCAGCGTCGGCGGTGTCAGGCGCGGGGTTGACCGACGTCCAGCTCCACGGTCGGCGGGTGGATGTCGATCGTATCCGTGCCGCAGTCGGGGTGCCCGTGTTTCAGGGATTCCCCGTCGCCGGCGCCTCGGACCTCGTCGCCGCGCGGGCGAGCCACGCCGACCTCGTCTTCCTGGATGCATCGGTCTCCGGTCGGCACGGAGGAACGGGAGAGCTGTTCGACTGGGAGCTCTTGGAGCGCACGCCTCTGGAGCGCCCGTTCGTGTTGGCCGGTGGGCTCGATCCCGACAATGTGTCCGACGCGGTCCGTCGTGTGCGGCCGTGGGGTGTCGACGTGTCAAGCGGCGTCGAGTCGGGCCCCGGCCGTAAGGATCCGGCGCGCGTCGCGGCATTCATGCAGGCAGTGCGCGGGATGGCGGAGGTGCGATGAGCGATCTCGCGACGCGATTCGGACCGTACGGCGGGCGGTATGTACCCGAGACCGTGATCGGCGCGCTCGACGAGTTGACCGTCGCGTTCGAGCAGTACCGCAACGACCCGGCGTTTCGGACCGAGCTCGACGGGTTGCTCGCGACGTTCGTCGGCCGGCCCACACCGCTCTATCTGGCCGAACGGCTGGGCGCCGAGTACGGCATCGACACGCTTTACTTGAAGCGCGAGGATCTGTGCCATACCGGAGCTCACAAGATCAACAACGCCCTGGCACAAGTGCTCCTTGCCAAGCGCATGGGCAAGCAGCGGATCATCGCCGAGACCGGAGCGGGCCAGCACGGCGTTGCGACCGCGACGGCAGCCGCGCTCCTCGGCTTCGACTGCCACGTCTACATGGGGCGCGTCGACATGGAGCGACAACGACTCAACGTCGTGCGCATGCAGATACTGGGCGCCGAGGTGCTGCCGGTCGATTCTGGAAGCGGCACGCTCAAGGACGCGACGAGCGAGGCGATTCGGGACTGGGTCACCAACGTCCGCACGACGCACTACGTCATCGGGTCGGCGGTCGGTCCGGCGCCCTATCCGGAGATGGTCGCCGACTTCCAGTCGGTCATCGGGAACGAGGCCAGGGAGCAGATCCTGGGCCGCGAGGGACGTCTGCCTGCGACGGTGATCGCTTGTGTCGGCGGTGGATCCAACGCCATCGGCACGTTCCGGGCGTTCGTGGCGGATGACGGTGTCGCGTTGATCGGGGTGGAGGCCGCCGGCGAGGGCATCGAGACCGGCCATCACGGCGCGCCCCTGGGGCACGGCCGGCCGGGCGTCCTGCACGGCTCGTTCTCGTACCTGTTGCAGACCGACGACGGGCAAGTGGCCGAAGCGCACTCGATCTCTGCCGGTCTCGACTACCCGGGCGTCGGGCCCGAGCACTCGTGGCTGCGCGACACCGGTCGCGTCACCTACGTCAGCGCAACCGACGCCGAGGCACTGGTGGCGTTCCAGGAATGTGCGCGGCGCGAGGGGATCATCCCCGCCCTCGAAACCTCGCACGCGTTGGCGGTGCTGGCCCGCGACGGTGCCGCGCTGGGTGCCCAGGGGCCTGTGCTCGTGTGTTTCTCGGGTCGGGGCGATAAGGATGTCGACGCCGTGGGCGCGGCCCTCGCGAGCGATGCCTGAGGGGGCGGCCCGTCTTGAGCGGGTATTCCGTCAGGCGGGCAGGCCGTTGTTCATCCCGTACGTCATGGGTGGCTACCCGGATGTCGCGACCAGCACCCGGTACGCCTCGGCGCTGGCGCGACACGCCGACATCATCGAGTTGGGCATCCCATTCTCGGATCCCCTGGCAGACGGTCCCACAATCCAAGCTGCGGGGCAATGCGCCCTTGATGCGGGGGCGACGCCAGATGACGTGCTGCGCATTGCCGAGGGACTTCGGGGCGGACCGCCCGTCGTCGTGATGAC
>JANMDV010000135.1:0-1616 GCA_031376485.1 Actinomycetota bacterium | reverse complement strand
TGCAGCCCGAAGTCGATCCAGTTGGTGTACGGCGTCAGCTGCGAGTCCTGCGTCGCCGCGTGGAGCTGCCTGCGGAACTCGTTGAGCGGCGGGATGCCCTCGCTGCGGGCGCGCGTCAGGTTGATGGTCGGAAGGTCCAGCGGAAGTCCCAGCAGGTTGTTGCGGAGGGTGTCGGTCACGAACTCGTCGATCTCGTTGCCGGTCTGGTCCGACATCCCCATGAGGATGCTGCCCGCCGCCTGCTGAGATGTGAGCGTGCCGGCGCTCCCGCCCTGCGTGTACGACGCCGGGTTCAGGAACCCGCCGAGCAGCGGGATGTCGTTACTCGAGCCGTCCTCGTTCTTTCGGGAGATCGTCTCGGTCAGCATCGAGTGGCCGAAGCGGTAGACGGCGTGGGCGAACTCCGCCTTGACCGCCGGGTTGGCGTCCGTCTGCGTGAACGCGAAAGGCGCGAACGGGTTGATGAGTGGCTGCACCTTGCGGGCGAACTCCTCGAACACCAGGTGCTGGTACTCCATCTCGGTCACGAACCGGGCCGCCTGGAAGACGCGCGCGCCGTTCCATGCGGCGAGGTCGTTGACGAGCGCGTCGATGTCCGCCGGTGCCGTGGGGACCGCCGCGATCGGGGTCGTGAGCCACTGGTTCAGGACGTTGACATCGCCGGTGCCGATGAGGGTGTGCTTCATGTCGTCGACGAGGCGGTCGTGCTCCGAGTGGAAGATCTGGTGCACCGCGGTCAGCGCGATGTTCTCGTTGACACGGCCGTCACCTGCGATGAAATGCAGGTTGAGCAGCTCGTCGTCGTACGTGCCCGGCGCCACAGGGTCGAGGCTCCCGCCCGCTGCGGGGGGGTCGTCGGCGTCGGGGGTCTTGTCGATCTTCGGAGTGGCCGGGTTGTTGTCGTGGTCCCACTTGTCCGGGACGGCGCTGTGGGCGATGTCGGTCAGGAACGGGATGTCGAAATGCTTGACGTTCGCCGGCGGCTCCACGGGGTTCGCGAGGTCACCCTCCACGAGACCGGTGGCCGTCACGTACTGGGGAAGCCCGTTCGGCCCCGGGACGAAGTTGCCGTAGAAGTCGGCCAACACCATCGGGATGTCGAGCGTGTCCTTGTCACGCAGTTTCAGACCGAGCTTCGTAGCGGCCTGCGCCTTGACCAGCGCCCACGTCCCCATTCCGCCGTCGGCGGAGTGGATGAGCTTGCCGGTCGCGACCGGCTTGCCCGCGGCGTTGAGCACGTAGTCGCGGAGGTACACCTGGTGCGCCGGGTTCGACGTGTATGTCTGGCTCTGGTCCACGAACGGGGTGTCGGTGTTGGTGGCGTCCTTGATGTCGTCGGCAGTGCCGCGCACGCCGTCCGGGCCGGGTTGGTTGGTCGCCCGCGTCAGCACCATGAACCGCTGACTGGGGGGCAGGTTGTCGGTCGCCTCGTTCTTGGTGGTACCGGGATCGTCCGCGAAGACGTGATCCGGTCCGGCGACGAGCGGGTCGTCGTCCTTGAGCGGAACGAAGACCGTGCCGCTGCCACCCTTGACCGTCTGGTCGACACCGTGGTCGAAGAACTGGCCGAAGATCGTGAACAGCGAGTTGAACGGCGGCGAGAGGCCGACGTCGGT
>JANMDV010000129.1:0-7628 GCA_031376485.1 Actinomycetota bacterium | reverse complement strand
AGCGCTGCGTGGATCAACTCAGCCAGCGGCAGCTCGAACAGATCTACTTCCTCGCGGATGACGAGCGTGAGCAACAGATCGAACGGTCCCTGGAAAAGGTCCAGGTCGACGTCCTGCTGAAGTGGGTCTGCCACCGCCATGCGCCCCAAGGATACCGGCCCGTTCGGAGTGTGCGTCACGCTCCCAGCAGCCCGACGGCCGCGCGCACGGACGCCATCGTGGTGATCGCGATCTCGCGCGCCCGGTCGGCAGATGCCGTCAGCGCACGTATGACCTCGCCCGGATCGGCGCTGAGTTCGGCGTGGCGAGCCTGGATCGGTTCCAGGAATGCCAGGGTCGCGTCCAGCAGGTCCCGCTTGAAGGCGCCGTACTGGGCATCGGCGTAGCGCTCCTCAAGTTCCGAAACAGCGGTGTCGGTGATGGCCGCCAGGATCTCGAGCAGGGCCGTCACGCCGGGCTTGGACGCGTCGGCGCGCACCTCGGACCCCGAGTCCGTGACGGCCCCCATGATCTTCTTCTTGAGACGCGCAGGCGGATCGGAAAGCCAGATCGTCCCCAACTCGGTCCCGCCGCTCTTGGACATCTTGCTGGTCGGCTCCTGCAGGTCCATGATCCGCGCCCCGACCCGGGGAATCGAGGCCTGCGGCACCGTAAACGTGTCGCCGTAGCGTCCGTTGAAGCGGATCGCGATGTCGCGCATCAGCTCAAGGTGTTGGCGTTGGTCGTCGCCGACGGGAACGCGGTGGGCGTTATAGAGCAGCACGTCCGCGGCCTGCAGCACCGGATAGTCGAACAGGCCGACGCTGACCGACTCCTGGCCGCCGGACTTCTCTTTGAACTGCGTCATGCGGCGGACCTCGCCGAACGTGGCGATGCAGTTGAGGATCCACGCAAGCTCGGTGTGTTCGCGCACGTGACTCTGTACAAACAGGATGCTGCGCTCGGGGTCGACACCGACCGCCATCAACAGGGTCGCCATCGCGAAGCTCGCGTCGCGCAGCTCGGCTGGATCGTACGGCACCGTGATCGAGTGCAGGTCGACCACGCAGTACAGGCACTCGTGTGTCTCCTGATCGGTCACCCAATGGCGGAACGCGCCCAGCAGGTTGCCCAGGTGCGGAGCCCCGGTCGGCTGGACGCCCGAGAAGACCCGTTCGCGTGTCGGTGCCATCGGCGCGCGATCATAGACCACCGCGTCGGGTGCCTCGCCGCGAGCCTCCCTTAAGGAACCGCGCAGAAGTAACTGCTGTGCCGGATGGCGAGCGATAACCGAGTCAGGCGGTGTCGCCGAGCCTCGCTGCTACTGGTGGTAACGGCGATCTCCGCGACGCCGCATGGCGACTGTTTTGCAGCCGCCAAACGGTGCAGCAGTTTCTGCGTGGTCCCTAAACTGCGCGGGATGTCGAGCGACCACCCTCAGGCCGGCGCACCCGTCCCATCTTCGGGGACGGAGCGCGGCCCGCAGCTTCGCATCCTGGGACCGCTTCTGATCGTGTTCGCAGCGTTCGTGCTGAGCGTGATCGTGTTCGGCGCACTGAAGGCGTTCGGGCTCTCCGACGACTCGGCCGAATCGATCGCCGCGTTCGTCGGCAGCCTTGCGATCCTGGGCTTCGGGCTCCTGGCCAGAGCGCGCTACCCGACGCACGAACGGCGCCAGATGCTGACCTTGCGCTGGTCGCTTCCCGCAGCGCTCGGGATCGGCCTGGCCCTCGGAGTCGCCTTGCGCATCGCGATCGGCGTCGTCGTGAGCGTCGGCCAGGCGGTCGACTCGAGTGTCTGCCGCAAGCTGCTCGAACTCGACGACGACCTGGTGCCGCCCGCCCTGTGGCACAAGGTGCTTCTGACCGTCGCGTTGGTGGTGCTCGCGCCGCTGGGCGAAGAACTCGTCTTCCGCGGACTCTTCCTGCGGGGACTCGCCCGGCGGATGTCGTTTCCGCTGGCAGCCGTCGTCTCTGGCGCGGTGTTCAGCGTCGCGCATCCACAGTACTGGACGCTGTGGCCGCTGCTCATCGGAATCTCCGGCTTCGGTATCGTCGCCGCGTTCGTGTATCGGACGATGGGCTACCCTGCCAACGTGATGATGCACGCGGTGTTCAACGGTGTCGCGGCCGTCTTCCTGTTCAGCGATTTCGGCATCGACCAAACGAACGTCACATGCGATTGATCGGCACGGCGACACGCACGCGCCGACACGCTTCGATCACGACGAGGATCGGGGCCGTGGCGGCGCTCGTCACCCTGCTGACCCTGACCTGGGCGACCGGAGCGCTCGGCGCGACCGGCAAGCCGGCCGTGGCGGCAGACAATCCGCCCCGCGAGATCAAACTGATTCGCGACGCCGGGCTCGTGTGTCGTACCGATACGCCCAACTTCCGCGCGTGGTGGGGCGACTCATCCGGAGCCGCCGGTGCCCTTGCTGGTGCTGACGGCAGTTGCGCAACAGTGCCGTCCATCGTCTCGGACACGCTGCAAGCGGCAGAAGCGATTCGGCTAGCCTCGATCGCGGCCGGATTCCCGGCGATCGTCGGCGACCGGCCGCTCGTGTTCAGGCGCGACAGCGCGTGGTACCGGCGCACGATCCGCCAGAAGCCCAGAAATCGCGCGATCGCGCTCGGGGGGATCTCGCCCGCATCGCGTGGACCGCTGCTGGCGGGTCTTCTTCCGAACGAACGCGCCCGCATCTACCGCGGACTCACCTCGCGCCTCGTCAAAGGACTCACACGCGACGCCGCGCGCGCGCTCGCAGGCCGCCCGATCGACTTCGTCGGCGGTGACCGCCGTCTCGACGTCATGTTCGACGCCTCGGGCGCCACGGGTTTTGTCAACTCCACCGTCGCGGGAATCGCGCCATGCACGCAATCGGTCACGCCGGCGGGGCGCCGGACGTTCATATCAGGTGCATTCGTCGTGTTCACGCCCGACGCCGTCGTGCCGCGCGCAGTCGTGGCCCACGAACTCTTCCATACCGTCCAGTGCATCCTGGGACTCTCGGGAAGCAAAACCCAGCTGCTCGGGGAGGGCACCGCGGAATGGCACGCAGCGACGTTCGAGCCACTCGATTTCGCCGGTGCGGAGGTCCTCCAGGGCAACGGCTCCATGGTCACCGGTGGAGCGGCCCGAGCCATCTCGTTCTGCAACGGCTTCGACCCAACCCGCACCGCCGGGCTGGACGGCTACCAGGCGTTCGGGGTGTGGTCTGCTCTCGAGATCGCTTCGCCGGGCACGATCCTCGGAATGCTGACCGCCGGCGCCTCCACGCCGTTCACGACGCCCCAAGCCGTGATCGCCCACGTTCGGCGACGTGCGCTGGTCAGAGGCGCTCTTGACGGCGACCCGCGAGATCTGTGGCAACTTGCGCACGCCCTCGGGACAGACGACCTTCCCTGCCGGGATCCGCTCGTTCTTCGGCGCCAATCCGGGCACGCCGACAGCGCACCCCGCGATTCCGGCGCCGATCACGCTCGCGCCGGGCGGGATCCGGACGATCCCCGTCAACTGGGCACTCATCGATCCGCCGCCGCCGACCGTGACGATCCAGGTCGCAGCGCCCGGCGTCGACCCGGCCGCGATCACCGCCCGCACGTTTGCCCACATCGCAGGAGCACCTGTCACAGGAATCCCGGACCCCACCGGCACGTCTGTCGTGCTGTCGGGCGCCCAGGTCGCAGCACGAGGCGGAGCGGTGACGGTTGCAAACCCCTCCAGCGTCACTCCCCTCGAGATCACGGTGAGCGTGACGCCGACCGCGTGACGCGCGCCTGACCGAGGACCACCCGCGGAACGGCAGCGATGACCTGGGCGCGGGTCGAGACGCTCAGCCCACCGGTGCGTCCCCGGAGGACATACGCACCTGGGCGAGGATTCCGATCAACTGCGTCGCGTCGCTCTCGTTGAGACCGGCGAAGGCCCCGAACCCCGCGTCGCCGAGCGCGTTCGACGACCGGTCCACCACCGCGCGCCCCGGCTCGGTGACGTAGACGAGCGAGACGCGCCCGTCGTCGGGGTCCGGGCGGCGCTCGACGAGCCCCGCTTCCTCCAGCTTGTCGACCAGGTACGTCACGCTCGACCCGTGAACCATCAGCAGATCACGGAGCCGCATCGTCGGGAGGCACCCTGCGTGTGTGAACGAGAGAAGCAACAGCACTTCGTAGCGCGAGAGGTTGAGCCCCAAGGGTCGCAGCACCGACTCGATCGAACGCACCGCCACGCTGTAGGCACGAATCAGCGAGACGAGCCCGGCAAACCCCTGGGCATCGGGATAGCGCTCCGCCCAGTGACGTGCAGCCTGCTGGACAGGATCTCGCAGACGATCGGTGTCCTTATTGCGCAACGCGCAGGCCCCTCTCAGGCTTGACAGATGCTCGGTTTTCCGAATACTATCGTGCATAGTTGATCGGAATTCCGAATACCTCGTCTCTCCCGGTCGCACGCATCCGGACCCACCGGGCGGCGCGCAACGCCGACTCCTGCCAACATTCACTCGCTCGCCTGCGTGAGGCGTGCCAGGGAACCGACAAAACGATGCCGCACCTGATCGACGCGGCACGGACAGGAGTGACTATGGATGAGATGTGCGACGTATTCCGCGACGTGTGGGGACGCTATCGCGACCCCGCGAGGTGGTAGCCATGCGCATCCTCGAAGAGGCCGTCATCGTCGACGCCGTGCGCACGCCCCTCGGCCGTCGCGGCGGCAAGCTCAAGGACTGGCATCCCGTCGATCTGGCTGCCGAAGTTCTGCGCGCCCTGGTTGAACGAAACGAACTGGACCCCGCCCTGATCGACGACGTCATCATGGGCTGCGTGGATCAGGTCGGTGCGCAGGGCATTAACATCGGCCGTATCGCCGCCCTCGCCGCGGGCCTGCCCGAAACGGTGCCGGGTACCACCGTCGACCGCCAGTGCGGCAGCTCTCAGCAGTCGGCGCATTTCGCCGCACAAGGTGTGATGGCCGGTGCGTACGACATCGTGATCGCCGCGGGCGTCGAGTCAATGACGCGCGTGCCGTTTTGGTCCAACGTCCCCGACAGGAGCGAGGCCTACGGGCCGCGCTTTCGCGCCCGCTACGGTCTGGGTCCCGACGACTTTATCGACCAAGGCGCCTCCGGCGAGATCGTCGCCGACAAGTGGGAGATCAGCCGCGAGGAGCTCGACGCCTTCGCCCTGCAGTCTCACCTGCGTGCGGCGCGCGCCACCGACGAGGGACGCTTCGCTCGCGAGATCATCCCGCTTCGCGTCGGCACCGAGAACCGTGACGGGATGATGTCGATGGATGAGGGGATCCGCCGCGAGAGCAGCCTGGAAGCGCTGGCGAAGTTGCGAGCAGTGTTCCGCGAAGACGGCAAGCTGACGGCCGGCAACTCGTCGCAGCTCACCGACGGCGCAGCGGCGTTGCTCATCATGAGCGAGCGCAAGGCAAGCGAGCTGGGGTTGACCCCCCTCGCACGGTTCCACACGTTCGCGCTGGCCGGCGTTGACCCGGTCGAAATGCTGTCGGGACCGATCCCGGCCACCCGCAAGGCCTTCCAGCGAAGCGGCCTGGACGTCGACGACATCGACCTGTACGAGATCAGCGAGGCCTTCGCCTCGGTCCCGCTCGCGTGGCAGCGCGAGATCGGCGCGGACATGGAGCGCGTCAACGTCAACGGGGGTGCCATCGCCCTGGGCCACCCGATCGGGGCTTCCGGCGCACGCCTGATGACCACCCTCGTCCACGAGATGCAGCGCACCGAGTCCCGATATGGCCTGCAGACGATGTGCGAAGGCGGCGGCATGGCAAACGCAACGATCCTGGAACGCCTGAAATGAGCAACCACTTGACCGAGCAACACCGCGAGGTGCAGGCACTGGCTCGCGACTTCGCCCGTCACGAGATCGCGCCGCACTCCGCGCGATGGAACGCGGAGCACCACGTCCCGGTCGAGATACTGCTCAAGATGGCCGACCTGGGATTCCTCGGCCTGATCGTGCCCGAGGAGTACGGCGGCGCGGATATGGACCACACCACCATCTGTCTGGTCATGGAGGAGTTCGCGGCCGCCGACGCCGGGCTTTCGGTCGGATTCGCCGTGCAAAACGGATTGGCGGCCGAGCCGATCCTGCACTACGGAACGGAGGAGCAGAAGCGGACCTGGCTTCCCCTGATCGCATCGGGCGAGCGGTTCGGCTCGTACGCGTTGACGGAGCCGGACGCGGGATCAGACGTTGCGGGCTTGAAGACGCAAGGACGCCGCGACGCCGACGGCTCGTACGTGATCAGCGGTCGCAAGATGTGGATCTCCGCCGGCGGGTACGCGAGCCTGTTCATCGTGTTCGCCCGCACCGAGGGCCCCGGCTCCCACGGAATCAGCGCGTTCATCGCGGAGCCCGGCGACGGCCTGACGGTGGGCAAGGAGATCCCGAAGCTCGGGCTCCACAGCTCGTCCACCGTCGAGCTGGCGTTCGACGACTATCACGTCGCGGCAGAGAACCTGCTGGGCGCGCCGGGGCAGGGCATGCAGATCGCGCTCTCGACCCTGGACAGCGGTCGCATCACGATCGCCGCTCAAGCCGTCGGGATCGCGCGCGCGGCGCTCGACGTCGCGACCGAATACGCCAAGGAGCGCACCGCGTTCGGTGGCCCGATCGCCCGGTTCCAAGGCCTGCAGTTCCCGTTGGCGGATGTCGCCGCCAAGATCGACGCGGCACGGGCGCTGACCATGCAGGCCGCCGCGATGCACGACGCCGGCGAGCCGATCTCCGTGATCGGCGCCAAGGCCAAGCTCTTCGCGAGCTCCGTCGCGGTCGAGGCGTCGAACGTCGCCGTCCAGACCCTTGGCGGAATGGGCTACAGCGCCGAGTTCCCCGCCGAACGGCTGTACCGCGACGCCCGCATCACCCAGATCTACGAGGGCACCAGCGAGATCCAGCGCCTCGTCATCGCCCGTGACCTCTTCGGAGACGCCGCCCGGGGGTAGTGTGCTTGAAGGCAAACGCGAACGCATGCGGTCGCGTCGGCTTGCTCCCGAACCGATGCGCTCGAATCGCCCGTTCCCCCGCGTCAGGGACCAGGCAGACGGTCGCGAGGTTCGATGTGAATGAATCGTGAGCAGGCACATTCCGCGTCGTGGAACGTTCGTTTCCTTTCAGTGGGTCGACAGCACGAAACGCGCGCACCCAACGTGCTGCACGCCGCCCCTCGTCATCGTAACCCCATGTCGAAACCGCTTCCCACGTCGATTTAATCCTCACCGAACGTGTTGCAGATCTCCACCGACCTTTGCCGAATGTGTGTCGCCAGACGCACCGGGAACGACACGAATGGCCGTCTCGATGTCGGCCGAATGGCAATTTCGGGGGCGCGAGTTCGGGCAGCGGCAGTTGGTGATGGGACGTCGGAGGTCGGGACGGCGGCGACCGAACACAGAGCCGGTCCCTCTCTCCGCGAACGGATTCGGATGAGCATGGAGCGCTGGAAAGGACTTCTTGCGTCGCAGAATCTGCTTCCTGTCAGAAGTGCGCGCCGGTTACGGCGCGCCCCAGGCTGCGCCGGACGCGGGTGGCCACCGACAATCTCGCCAGGTCTGCGGGCGACCAGGCTGCGCTCTCGTCGAGGGCTGCGACCGTGTCACCGGGGGCGGGGGTGGCGCG
>JANMDV010000125.1:0-27550 GCA_031376485.1 Actinomycetota bacterium | reverse complement strand
AAAAATAACTGCTGGGCCGGATGGCGAGCGAAACGGCCCGGAGCGGGGCTCGCCCCCGGCGGCTGGAAATACGAACCGCAGGACGGCTATTTCCGAAGCAAAACCGAGTGAGACGGTGTGCAGCCGCCAAATGGTTCAGTCGTTTTTGCGCGAACCTTAACCGACCCCCCTCGGCCCGCCGCGAACACCTCTGTTCAGCCCGCGACGACGTTCGCGACCATTCGCGACCATTCGCGACCTGGTGCCTGATCGGACACGCGGCAATGAAGGCGTCGAGGCTGTTTCCGAAGACGTGGCGGACGGGGATTGCCCTACCTGTCATGTGGCGCGGCACGAGGTGGCGTGCGCGAATGCGTACGCCTCAAGGGTGTGGCCACGGGTGCCGATACCACTGCTGCACGTCGGTACCGCGGGAACCGACTGCGCCCGAAACGACGGCGAACGGAGGGTGTGGGAGATGCGCCGCATCATCGCGACGGGTGTCGCCGGTTTTCTGGCGCTCGCCATTGCGGGGTCGGCGTCGGCGGCCGAGATCACGTTGAGGATGTCGACCTCGGCGGACCCGCGGATCAAGTCATTGACCGTTGCCGACGGGACGCTTGCCTACGGCTGGTATGACGACGTGCCCGTGCAGGTCTACGAGGCGACGCTCATCGCCGACGACGGTCAACCCGTCCAGCACGCATGCCTCGCGGCTGGCGCTCGCATCGAGATCCTCGACGCCACGTTGAACATCCTGGACGGTGCCAGCTGCACCAACACCGAGGGCATTTGGCAGTTCGTTTTGACGACCAACCGCGTCAGGGCACCCGGGGTGCTGACCGCGCAGATCTTGACGCCCGCGACCACCCTCGACGGCCGAATCGTGTCCCCCGCGGCGAGCAACACGATTCTCGCGACCATCGCCCCCAAGATCGTGCTGACCTCGCCGACCCGGTCGACTGCGCGCCGGTTTCCCATCACAGGCCGTATCGAGATCCCGACGCCGCGCAAGCTGGGGACCGTGCTGTTGCAGCAGAAGACAGGCTCGGGATGGACAACGCTCACCCGAAGCCGAACCGATGCCCGCGGCCGCTTCAGGTTCACCGTCACACGGGGCATGCGGAGCACCTGGACGACCTATCGCGTGCGGTATCAGCCGATCCCGACGACGCTCTGGGCGCCGAGCGGCTACCGGTTCACGATCACCTGGGTCTCACCCTGATCGGCGTCGTGGCGCTGGCACCTTCCTTGGTTTCTTTGCTTTGCGCGGCATCGCTGCGACGAAACGAAATGCGCGCTCGACCCATTCGCTGAGTGCCTCGTCGTCCTCGTGCATGTCGCGCGGGAGCAGCATGTACTCGCGCATGGGCCGGCCCATTGGGGCGAACTGCTCACCTCCCGCGGCGTGGAGTCGGCCACGATCCGTTTCGGAGAGCCGCACCACGAGGTCCTGCGCGAACGTCCCCATGAACATGTTTCCGTTGATCCACGCGGCGCGCGCGCCGAAAATCATCTTGCACTCAACACCGGGGCGATCCGGAACGAGTTGCTCGAACAATTCGAGGATTTCGGGTTGAGGCTTTTCCATCGGGTTCGGGCGAGTGTGGCGAAGCGCGCGCGTCCGTGCAAGGGGCGCCCACAATGCGAGGCCAGTGTGAGAGTGAACCACTACGCTGGGTCGAATGGCGAGCTTCGTTCGTGACCGTCTGACGTGGCTCGTGTACCTGCAACTGGGGGTCTACGGGTACATCCTCTACGGCATCGGCCCGTCCATCCAACTGCTTCGCGATGACCAGGGAATCAGCAAGACGCTCTCGGGTCTGCACGGAACGGCCCTCGCGGTCGGTGCGGTCGCGGTCGGTGTGATCGGCCCGCGCGTGGTGCAACGGATCGGGCGCAGCCGTGCGCTGTGGGGCGGTCTTGCCACAGCGTGTGCGGGCATCGCGATCTTCTGCGCGTCAACGGCGCTACCGGTCACGCTGTTCGGAGCGTTCATCGCGACGTTCGGCGGGTCATTCGTGGTGAGCGTCAGCTCGACCGTGCTTGCGGACCATCATGCGGTCGCGGGATCCGGCGCCGTCAGCGAGGGACATGCAGGTGCAGCTGCGGTCGGCATGTGCGCACCGCTCGTCATCGGCGGCGCGGTCGCCATCGGAGTGGGGTGGCGGGCGGGTCTTCTGGTGGCGCTGGTCTTGGTGGTCGTGCTGGCCGTGGCCCTCGGGCGGGTCGTGATCCCAGACCACCGTCTGGTCGCGGGTCATGACCCGACGCCCTCGGGCTCTCTTCCCTCCCGGTACTGGTGGGCTTGGGCGGCGCTCGCCTTCTGTGTCGCGGTGGAGTTCTCGATGACCATCTGGACGTCCGATGTCCTGCGCGAGCGCGTCGGCCTGTCTGAGGGCGCCGCCGCGGCGGGGGTGACCGCGGTCGTGGCGGGAATGGCGATCGGCCGTGTGGCCGGCGGCAGGCTGTCGCTGCGCCGGGACCTCGACTGGCTCTTCTACCGCGCACTGCTCGTGACGGCTCTGGGGTTCGGGGCGTTCTGGTTCAGCACCGCGGTGCTTCCGGCCATGATCGGCCTGGCAATCTGCGGCCTCGGCATCTCGCTGCATTTCCCCGTCGGGCTGATGCGCGCGATCAATGCGTCATCGGGGCGAACGGACCTGGCCGCTGCCCGGTCGTCGCTCGCGGTGGGTGTCGCGGTCGGTGTGGGCCCGTTTGTGCTCGGCGCCCTCGCCGACGAGGTCGGCACCCACACGGCGTTTCTGGTCGTTCCCGGTTTTCTGGCGCTGGCGGCGGTATGCATCCGTCAAAGCGCTCTGCGCCCAGCGACGTTGTAGAAGTTCAGTGCGTTGGCGCCGTCACGGCGAGCCGTCTTTGGGCGGCGAGGTCCACCGAGAAACGGCCCGCTCCGGTCCGCACCAGCATGACGAGACAGAGGATGAGGAGGATCGGCAGACCGACGTGATTGAAGTTGGGCTCGATCCGACCTGCGGTCAAGAGCGCGCCGATCATGTTGCCGACAAGCGCCAGGGCGATCGGACGGGTCAGAAGGCCCACGATGAGCAGGAGCCCTCCCACGAACTCAAGCGTCCCGATCAGGTACACGGACAGATCGGGGAACGGGACGCCGTAGCGGTCGAACGCCGCGACCTCGCTGTCGTGGCGGCGGAACTTGCCCAATGAGTAGGCCATGAATACGACCCCCGCCGCGATGCGCAAGATCAGCGGCACCAGGGCGGGGCGCGTACCAAGAAGACGATCGAGAACGCGACGTTCCATCTTGCTCCAGTCCCGGTCGGGTTTCTGGAGCGTAGGTGTCAGGCCTTACAAATCCGTTAAGCGGGCTTGCGCGCGATGGCGTACAGCTTGGCGAAGGTGTACTCAAAGCCCCGTGCGTCCGAGACCGCCTGGATGCCGGCCGCGACCCGTTCCATCAGTTTGGCAACCTCGTCCTCGGTCATGGTTCCCGCGGTGATGTGGCTGGCGACGACGCGCATGCGCTCCAGATATGCCTCGGGAGTGCTGAACCGGCGACGGCGCTCCATCCAGATGTCGATCGGCTCCAGGCCGGCATCGATCAGGTATGTCTCCATGTCCGCCACGTCACGTTGCACGAAGTCGAAGGCCGCGTCCCATTCCGGCGGTCCTGCCGGGTCGAGGTCGCGAAGCACCTGACGGAACTCGTTCTCGCCATCTTTGCCCGAGCACAGGATGCCCAGCACGCCCCCCGGGACGAGCGGGCGGGCCATCGCAACGGCGGCGCCCGCCTTGTCGGGGAACCAGTGCATCGCCATCGACGAAATGACGGCGTCGTAGCTACCGGGTGCGACGCTCATTGCCATGACGTCTTCTGCGCGCAGATCCACCTCGACGCCCGTGAGTTCGCCGACCTTCTGGCCGAACACATCCAGCATCCCCTGTGCCGGGTCGACTCCGGTCAGGTGGGTGACGCAGGGAAACCGCTCCACCATCGCGAGCGCCGACCAGCCCGTCCCGCAGCCCACGTCGAGGACCCGTCGGTAGTCCCCGTCGGGCAGCGACATCACGAGACGGTTCGCGCCCTGGATGTTGTGGCGGACGACTGCGTCGTAGTCCTTGGCCGATGTCGTGAAGTTGTCGGCGACGCCGGTGCTGGCATCACGCTGGATGGTTTCGCTCATCTACGCTCCGGGCTGGGTGTGGGTGCGGCGACCAAGGATCGCACATCGCACACGAGGTGCCGCCGATGCGCGGTGCGCTGTCGTTAGCCCGCGAGACCTGCGAGGCGTGGGAACGCGGCGCGCTCCTGTGGGGTCATCGGGAACATCGGCGCCAGGACGATGACATCACCGGGCCGTGCCAACCGGTGTGCCATCGCCCATGCGTCCTCCAGGGTCGCGGCACGCGACGTGCCCGGAACCCGACGTGCGGCGGGGCCAAACGCGATCACCCCGCGGCATGGCGCCAGTTCGTCCAGTGCGTCGGCAAGCTCGGAGCCTTCCTCGGGACTGCAAAGCACCGGTGGCCCACCGGCGTCGAGATTGCCTCCCACCAGGACGATCAGGCGGGAGCGGTCAAGACCGGCCAGCGAACCCAGCGCCTTACGGGGCGTGGTCGCGGCGGAGTCGTCGATGACCGTGACGCCGTCGATGTGGCCGAGGACCTGCCGTCGGTGGGGGAGTGACGGTGGGGCCGACATCGCGCGAGCAACAGCGACGGGCTCGGCGCCGCATACGAGCGCCGCACATGCCGCGCTGACCATGACCGACGCGAGCGGGACCGTCAGAGGTATCGCGTCTCGACGGCAAAGAACGACGGGCACGCCGTCGTCAAGGCGCGCCACCACGAGGTCGCCCTCGGTGCCGATCCCCGAGGCGACCGGTCGTTCGGCACTGGCCTCGAACACGCGTCCAAGGGCCTCTCCTGCGAACATCGCCGCGCCCGGATCGTCCGCGTTGACGACACAGATGCCGTCGGGTCGTTGGTGGCGCAGGATCGTGAGCTTGGCCTGACGGTAACGCTCCAGGCTGCCGTGCAACTCGACGTGATCGGGCCAGAACGCCGTGATCAGCGCGACGTCGGGGCTGGTCCGCATGTACGCCAGGTGCGTGCTGGTCAGCTCGAGCGCGAGCCAGCCCGGTGCGACTGGCCCCGGGAGGCCATGCACGATCTCGGCTGCGGGCCATGCGTTACCGGCGCGTGCGCTTGAGGACATCCTGACGTCGATGCCGCTCGCCTGCATCATGGCCGCTGCCAACCGGGTCGCGGTGGTCTTGCCGGCCGAGCCGGTCACGCCGAGCGTTCGCCCCCGGCAGCGCTCGACGACCAGGTCGCCAATGCTCGTCACGTGTGCGCCGGCCGCGCGGTGGCGCACCACGATCGGCGCCGTCTCGGCCGTCCAGCAGTCGACGACCACGACGTCTGCCAGAGCGGACCCGTCCCAGGCGTGGTGCGCGCACACCGTCACTCCAGTTCCACGTAGCGCCAGCGCCTCGTCCGTCGCCGCGTCGACGCCCACCATCGTGACGTGATTCCCTTCCGCCACGAGCAGCTTCGCGCATGCCACCGCGTCCTGCCCGAACCCATCGACGACGACCCGCCACAGTGGCGCCGCGGACCGTGAGTCCGAACTCATCGGTGCGCCGGGGCGACCGTTGAGGTTTGCACAACAGTGTCAGTCGTGCGGGGGTTGCAAACGCCCGCCCCGCTGGTGGGGAATACGGGACCCAGCGATGCGATCCTGGTGTGAAGGGACCCGTATTCCCTGACGGACACGAATGCCCCGAGAACCGTTTGCCGATGGGGGATCACAAGGTGCGAAACGACCCTTCCGTGCGCGGCGGTCAGACGAGCGGGCGGTCCTTGTTGCGGGCGTGCGTGCAGGGGCCGCAGGCGGCGCCATGGTTGTAGCGGTTCAGCTTGGTGGCGCAGTGGATGCACAGACGCGGGCGCGTCGCCTTGGTCACCGCGTGGGGCGCCGGGCAGTTGCACAGCCGGGGGATGGGGGCGGTGCGCGTCGGCCGGAAAAGCTCTGCCATGACGCCGCAGGTCTTGCAGACGACCTCGATGCGCTCGGGTCTGCGTTTCACGGACATTGCCCCATGCCATATGTATCGACCGTCGCGGACATCCCACGAGCGTAGCGCGCCTGGCGACGCCAGGTCGGCGCTGCGGCGAGCCGCCCGGGTAGAATCCCTGGTCGCATGGCAACCGAACCCCACGATCCGAACGGCAACGGCGCATCCGCCAACGGCGACGGCGGCGTCGCCCCCGCCGACCTTCAGCACTTCTTGCATGTGCTGGCCGAGGTCACCGCGCTGCCCATCGACCACCCCGATGCCATCACGGCGCGCCAGGCGACGGCGGGCCTCTATAAGACCGTCAAGAAACGCCGGCGCTACGAGCGGCGCCAGGTGGTCATCGCAAACGACGATGCGGTGACATCGGCAACCGCAACCGGAGCGTCTGGTCGCATCGACGACGAGACGCAGGGTCTTCCGCTCGTGTCGCGTGCGACGGGTGCGACGGCGGGGACGCTGCTTCGCCCTCGCGCGTGCTACATCTGCAAAAAGCGCTACGTGCAGGTCGATGCCTTCTACCACCAGCTTTGCCCGGACTGCGCTGCGCTCAACCACCAGCGGCGCGTGGCGAGGACCGATCTGACCGATCGCCGGGCGCTTCTGACCGGAGGGCGCGCCAAGATCGGGATGTACATCGCGCTCCGTCTTCTGCGCGACGGCGCCCACACCACGATCACGACGCGGTTCCCGCGCGACGCGGCCCGGCGTTTCGCCGCCATGCCGGATGCGTCGGACTGGCTGCACCGCCTCAGCATCGTCGGCATCGATCTGCGAAACCCGGCGCAGGTGGTGCGCCTCGCCGATTCGGTCAGCGCGCAGGGCCCGCTCGACATCCTGATCAACAACGCCGCGCAGACGGTGCGTCGGTCGCCCGAGGCGTATGCCGCGTTGATGGAGGCCGAGGTCGCGCTGCTGCCGGCGGGTGAGCTCCCCCCGATCGTCACGTTCGGGCCGACCGGCGTCGACCAGCTCGAAGGTGGACTCAACGGAAACGGACTGAGGCACTGGTCGCCGACTCCGCACGCGGTGACGGCACTGGCCCTGGCCGCAGGGTCGGCCTCGCCCGAACGCATCGCGGCGCGGCGCGCGATTGACGCCGGCGGTCTCCTGCCCGACCTCCAACCGGTCAACAGCTGGGTGCAGCGCGTCAATGACGTGGACGAGATGGAGCTGCTCGAGGTGCAGTTGTGCAACATGACCGCGCCGTTCATCCTGGTGAGTCGTCTGCGCGCGGCGATGGCGGCTTCGTCGGCACGGCGCACGTACATCGTCAACGTCTCGGCGATGGAGGGACAGTTCGGCCGGGGCTACAAGGGTCCGGGGCACCCGCACACCAATATGGCAAAGGCGGCGCTCAACATGTTGACGCGCACCAGCGCCACCGAACTTCTGACCGACGGCATTCTGATGACGAGCGTCGACACCGGTTGGATTACCGACGAGCGACCGCACCCCACCAAGATGCGCCTGGCCGAGGAGGGCTTTCACGCCCCGCTCGACCTGGTGGACGGCGCCGCCCGCGTATACGACCCGATCGTGCGTGGCGAGGCCGGCGAAGATCTGTACGACTGCTTTTTGAAGGACTACACGTCGTCGGCCTGGTAGCGGACTACGTGATGCCGGCGGCCACCTGGAGCGCCCGGACGTAGGCGACGATTTCGGTGAGTTCCGTGGCCGAGACGTCGGGTTGCGGGGGCATGTCGCCAAAGCTCCAGTGATGGGCGGCCACCCCCTGCCGGACGGCGATCGCAAAGGCGGCATCGGCGTGATGTGAGGGCTCGTAGGTCCGATCGACGAACGCCGGTCCCTGTGCGGTCCCGCGACCGGCCGGCCCATGGCAGGCGGCACAGGTCATGTCATACGCACGCTGACCAGCAGCCACATCGGCCGCCGGTGCGGGCGCTTGGCTCTGGCCACCGCACCCGGTCATGAACATTCCGGCCGCGACGGTGATCGCAATGAGCACGACGGGGCGAGCCGCGTGACGGTCGCGATGCATCACCACATCTTCGCAGACGTCGCGTCGGTTCGCGCCGACCATCTGCCCGCCGCTGCGACTGGCGTCGAGCGCAGCGCTACAGTGGGTCAATGCTGAAGCTGATCGAGTTCCCCGCTGACGACCCCGACCGGGCAAAACGCTTCTGGTCCCAGGTCCTGGCCGTCCCCGTCGATGCGCGTGATCCCGACGACGGGCAGGGTTGGCAGGCGAAGCTCGGTGATGTGACGCTGGGTCTGCACGAACGCGGCTCGGGCCCCGGTGACCGGTTTTCGCTGCCGTACTTCGCCGTCGCCGACTTGCCGGACGCACTCATCCGCGTGACGGAGTCCGGCGGTGAGGTCATCCACCCCGGCGAGCGATGGGCCGTGTGCCGCGACTCCGAGGGGAGCCCGTTCGGGCTGACCCAAGCGCCTGCGGATGCCGGTCTCGGCAAAACGTCGAAGAGCGGCGTCGTCTGACGCTTTCAGGCTTGTGCCCTTCGTTCAGCCTTTGTCCTCGCGCGATTCGCCCCGGCGGGGCAGCGGGGGCGTCACTCGGAATGTCGCCTTGAGCCCCTGGATCAACCGCACGCGTTCGGCTCCCGACAAGGCCGCGTCTCGGTGCAGGACCGTGTACTTGCGCGGCGGCATCTCCCCTCACGGATCTGCTCCACAATCTCGTCCGCATCGGCCTGCGGTCGGCCCCATTCGGAGAAGTTGAGTGTCTTGCGACCTTCGTCGACGTCACTCTGCTCAGGCTGCGAAGCGTTTTGCCGCTCGCGCGCGCGCTTTCACCGCCTCGGCGTCCCGGTTTTTCGGCGGTGCGGTCGTCGACAACGCACCGAGGAGCCTCGTTGAAATGTCGGCGACGGCTTTGACCGCCTGGTCGAACGCCTCGGCGTTGAGGTGCGACGGCCGTGTCGAGCCACTGATCTTCCGGACATATTGAAGCGAGGCGGCGTACACCTCGGCCTCTGTCGCCGGGGGCTCGAAGTTGTGGAGGGTCCGGATGTTGCGGCACATGATGAGTCTCCTTTCGCAGGTGTCACGGCGGTGCTTTGCACGCACGCTATCCCAGCCTGGTGAGTGAGGGAGGAGTGCCCCTTGGGGCGTTGCCGATCGTCGGCGGCCGCTCATCTCGGGATGCGGCCACGCAGGACGCCCCAGCCGCCGGTGGGCATGGTTCGGTAGTCATAGACGGAGCCACCGATCGCACCGACCGCATCGAGCGTGGCGACGTACGTGTCGAGCTGTTGCTCTGTGAGTTTGTCGCCGATGCCGCCGATGGGATGCATCGGGGCGTCGCGCAGGCCGGTCAGCTCGCGCGTCCGCGTGATCGATTCGCTGATCAAACGCCGTGGATCGCGGTATCCCGAGGCCGTCAGACGGTCGGTCCAGTAGGTCATGGGCATCCACACGTCATAGAACGGAGCGATCTCAGCCCACGGGAAGCCTGGCCAGAACGCGGTATTGACCTTTTCGAGGAGCACCGTGGGCAGCACGATCGCGCCGAGCGTCGTCGCCTCGCCAACCGTCTCGCGCAATCGCCGCGAAAGGTCGACGAGCCGACGGTTGCGCTCGCTGACCTCCGCGAGCCCGCGGTCCTCGATATCGACCGCCACGCCGTCCAGCCGCTCGCCGTCGTGTTCGAATCGGGCGATCGCACTGAGGCGGGCCAGATCCGCAGCCGGATCCAAGAACCGCGGCGAGTACCACCCGACGACGTTGATCCCCCGATCGTGGGCGCGACGAAGAAGTGGCCCGACCACGCCGGCAGGTACGACCCCGCCGGGGAACGCCTCCGTATCGAACGCCACCTGCAGGTAGACGGTGCGCACGCCATGGGCAGCCATCGCGTCGATGTCGGGGACGCCGACCGGCGGACGCCCACCTTGGGACGTGTAGTCGAAGACGTCCACCCACGCGCCCAGCCCGCGGTAGACATCGAGACCGGTCGGTCTGTCGTCCCCGCCAGACGTCCGAAGCAGTAACGCGACGCCCATCACGCCAACCACCAAGACGGCGGCGAAGAGCCCCGTCCGTCGCCGCGAACGTGACCTGCGGGACGGGGTGAGCGCGTCAATGCGTCCGGTGTCGCCGCCCAGGCCGGGTGGGGGCGCAGAGGTCATCCGTCCAGGAAACTTCCGTCCTTGAGTTGCGAGATCGCGGTGGCGAGTTCGTCGCGCGTGTTCATGACGATCGGGCCGTACCAGGCGACGGGCTCTTCGATCGGGCGGCCGGAGACGAGCAGGAATCGGATGCCGTGTTCACCGGCGCGCACGACGATCTCGTCCCCGCGGTCGAAGAGCACCAGCGTGCGATCGCCTGCCGCGGAGTACGGCGGCTCGTCGTCGATGTCGTCGCCAAGGACGGTGTCGGTCCTGACGAGCCTCGGATCGGAGGATTCGTCGAACCGCCCGGATCCCTCGAAGACGTAGGCGAACGCGTGGCGCTCGGTCGCGACCGGCAGGCGCTTGGTCAGGCCCGGAGGCACCTGGATGTCCAGGTAGATCGGGTCGGCGGCGATCCCGTCGACCGGGCCGGTCTGCCCCCAAAACGACCCGCACACGACGCGCACCCGGGTGCCGTCGTCGTCGGTGACGGTGGGGATCTCGCCACCCGGCACGTCCTGGTAACGCGGTTCGGTCATCTTGAGGCGCGCGGGCAGGTTGCCCCAAAGCTGGAAGCCGTGCATCCGCCCCTGCGGGTCGCCCTTCGGCATTTCCTGGTGCAGGATGCCGCGGCCGGCGGTCATCCACTGCACGTCCCCTGCGCCGAGGGAGCCGCGGTTGCCCAGGCTGTCACCGTGCTCGACAGTTCCGGACAGCACGTAGGTGATCGTCTCGATCCCCCGGTGCGGATGCCACGGGAACCCGGCCAGGTAGTCCTCGGGCCGATCGTTTCGGAAGTCGTCGAACAGCAGGAACGGATCGAAGGGCTCGGTCTCACCGAACCCGAACGCACGGCGGAGGTGTACGCCCGCCCCTTCGAGCGTGGGTTTGGCCGCGGTCATCTGCTTGACGGGACGGATCGACACGGCACCGACCTCCTGAACGTGCGCGGGGCGTACGCCGCCCATCGTAGGACACTCGATCAATTCCGCGCCGTCCCGGGGGCCAGTCGCGACTGCGGTCCTACAAGCCCGTGCGCACGTCGATGAGATCGACGACGAAGACGAGTGTCTCGCTGGGCGCGATCACGCCGCCCGCTCCTTGCGCGCCGTAGCCCAGGTCCGGAGGGATCGTCAGGCGGCGGCGGCCACCGACTTTCATCCCGGCGATGCCCTGGTCCCAGCCTTGGATCACTTGACCTTTGCCGAGTGCGAAGCTGAAGGTCTGCCCGCGGTCCCACGATGCGTCGAACTGCGCGCCCGTCGACCACGATGCGCCGACGTAATGCATGACCGGGGCGCTGCCTGAGACGGCCTCGGCGCCATCACCGACCTCGAGATCTTCGACGAGGAGGGTTTGGGGCGGGTCACCGTCGGGGATTGTTATGTGTGGTTTCGTTAGTTCTGGCATGGCGCGAATTGTACGGGAGCGAGAGGAGCCGAGGTCTGGCAGGCTGGGCGCCGAGTGCTGCGACATCGAATTAACGGTGGTGTCTCCCTGGCTGCGAGCGTCGCGATGCGGCGTCCTCGGCATCGCGAATATGCCCGGTGTCCCGTCGACGTGCGTCCATCGCCTCGCTCGCTTTCGCACAGGGATAGGCACGTCATTTGGATGTCACACCACGAGGTGATGGACGGGCGAGTCGGCGAACAGACAGGGAGGACTCCATGGCAGGCGCAACGTCCCGCAAGATCTTCGTCAACCTCGCGGTCCAGGATCTCGACCGGGCGGTGGCGTTCTTCACCGCGCTGGGTTTCGCGTTCGACGAGCGGTTCAGCGACGAGGATGCAACCTGCATGATCGTCAGCGACCAGGCGTTCGTGATGCTTCTGGTCCATGAGCGCTTTGCGGATTTCACGGTGAAGGAGATCTGCGACTCGACGACGCACACCGAGGCGATCCTGGCGGTGTCCGCCGACAGCCGCGAACAGGTCGACCAGTTGGCGGATGCCGCCCTCGCCGCCGGTGCCGCGCCTGCAAACGAGCCAATGGACCACGGCGTCATGTACGGCCGGAGCTTCCACGACCCCGACGGCCACCTGTGGGAGGTCATCTGGATGGACGAGAGCGCGCTCGAGGAATGACCCAAGGAGCGCGCGGGCCGGCGCCTCGCCAGTAATTGATCGCGAAGGACTGATTGCGGCGGGTGGCGCAGCAACGGCGAGGGGGCCGCGGTCACGGTGACGGATCCAGACCTGTCGATGCAGTGGCTCGACACCGTGGCGTTTGGTCCGTCGGCGACGTCCACCGCCGCACCAGTCGCAAGCCTCGGCGCTCGGAAGATCACGCGTCGAACGCCTCGCTGCGTGCAACGGTGGGCTTTCAGAAAGGCGATCGAGAGCAACACGTTTATGAGTCCGAGTCCGGGGTAATTCAACAATTACTTCTCGTGATAAAGGACACGAGAACGGGTTTCCCTCCACCAGCCGGATTCAGAAAAACCCTGTTACGAGCGAACAAACTCGCCGGAGGTCTAGCGCTGGGAGCGCCGGGACTAGACCTCCGGGGAGGATCGTCGGAAATCGCAATCCATATCATCGTGCCACGAAGTTCCTCCCCCAAGCGCGGGTGGCAAACACACACAAGAAGGAGCGCAAGTGGTTTCGGTCACACCGGTAAACGCTCCCCCCGATCAGGCCGTCCATCAAAAATCCCGGTCCCACGGACGCGCCCGACTGCGTCGAACGAAGGGTTCCGACGATTCGGGCATCCGCGCGGCCATGCACGAAGAGATCCATCGCGAGATGTACCGCAGCCGCCGTTACGGCCGCTCGATCACCTTGCTGCTGATCTCACCACCGCCCGATCGTCGTGACGACACCTGGGCGCCGGGCCTCGGAACCTTCGTGCGGCTCATCGACCGGGCGTGGACGACGGAGGGTCATATGTGGCTGCTCCTTCCGGAGACGGGCGAGGATGACGCGCTGCGCCTACTCGACCGTATCCGCGCCGATGCGCCGATACTGCTCGTCGGTCGGTCGGTCGGCCTGGCGGTCTTCCCCGAAACGGCGCTCACGCTCGAAGGGCTCCTCGCGGCCTCCCGTGACCGGTCGGAGGACATGGTCAGGCTGCACGCCCGCCGCTCCCAAATGACCGTCGTCGTAGAACAGCACGAGCCTGTTTCGCAGGCGACGGCGATATAGACACCGTTCACACCAGCTATGCCGCCCAGGTTGCGGAGACTGCGGGTGCCACAACCGATCCAAACGACGTGATGCCAATGCCCCCGAGCGACACATACCTTGCGCTGAAGCGCGCGATCGACTTGGGATTGTGCGTGCTGCTGGCGCCCGTACTCGTGCCGGTCATGGCCCTTTGTGCCGTGGCGGTCCGGCTGGACTCACGTGGACCGGTGCTCTTCCGGCAAGAGCGCACGGGTCGTCATGGTCGGAGGTTCCCCATGTACAAGTTCCGCACGATGCTGCGTAACGCCGAAGAGCTCAAGGCCCAACTTGCACATCTCAACGTGCTCCCACCGCCGGACTTCAAGATTCCCAACGATCCACGCATCACATCGGTCGGGCGTTTTCTCCGTAAGACAAGCCTCGACGAGCTGCCGCAGATCCTGAACGTCGTTCGCGGCGACATGTCGCTTGTCGGCCCCCGCCCGACATCGTTCGCCTCGAGCACCTACTCGCTCTGGCACACCGAGCGGCTCGAGGTGCCGCCCGGGATCACCGGCCTTTGGCAGGTGCACGGGCGAAATAGCACGACCTTCGATGAGCGGCTACGACTCGATATCGACTACATTCGCAACATGTCGCTCGCGCTCGACTTCAAGATCCTGATGCGGACGGTCGTGGCCGTTGTCCGAAGGTCGGGCCTCTGAGCGGCGTTCTTGCCGCGCACGGCGCTGCCGTGTGAACGGCGATGCCGTGGATCGGTTCCTTGCTCATCACTGGCGAACGCCGGACTTCGACCTCCGGCGCGTCCGGGGGATGATCTCGCCTGCACGATCGGGTGTGCGCAGGGTGGCGACGACGGTCGCAAATGTCCCAGGCCTGGTCGGCGCGCTCGAGCGACTCGAGCGGCCACGGAGCAACGTGTTGACGGTGCTGATGTACCACCGGGTCGACGAGGTCGGAGCCGAGCCGGATCTCGATCCGTCGCTCTTGAGTGCGACGCCACAAGGGTTTGCCCGCCAGATCGAGCACCTCGCGCGAACCCGGCATCTTGTGTCGATGCCGGAGCTTCTCGCGGTTCGCCGCAAGGAGGCGTCGCTGCCGCCCCGGTCGGTCATGGTCACGTTCGACGACGCGTACCGCGACTTTGACGTGCATGCCTGGCCTGTGCTGCGCGACCACGGGGCGCCGGTAACGCTCTTTGTCCCGACTGCGTTTCCCGACAGCACCGGACCGGGTTTTTGGTGGGACCGGATGTACCGCGCGTTCTGTACGACCACACGGCGCCTCCCTCTGGCGACCGCAGCCGGGTCGATTCCCTTTGCCACTCCGCAAGAACGCCTCCGCGCGTTTACGCAACTGCGCAACCACTTGAAAGGCCTCCCGCACGCCGACGCGATGGCTCAGGTCGATGCCGTCGAAGCGGCTCTTGAGGTGACGGATGCGGGATGCAAGGTGCTCGGCTGGGCCAGACTGCGGGCGCTCGCCGCTGAAGGAGTCGTGCTCGCGCCGCATTCCAGAACCCATCCGATTCTCAGCCGACTTCCCGTCGATGACGTGGCAGGCGAGCTGATCGGGTCATGGGAGGACCTTGAGCGAGAGGTCGGATCCACCCCGCGTGTATTCGCCTACCCGGCAGGTGGGCACAGCCGTCAAGTTGTCGACGTACTCGCAACTGCCGGATTCGAAGTCGCATTCACGACCGAGCGCGGCACGAACGACCTCCGAGGCGCGCGCTGGCTCGAGCTCGCCCGGCGCAACGTCGGGGTCCGCTCGAGCCTCGGCGTCCTTCGCCTTCAGCTCCTCGCGCCGAGCCGCAGAGATCGCGCAGATCGTGGAACGTCATGGCACACGTGAGCAGCGCCGGCCGCACCGCGGCGCCGAGCAGGATCGAGCTCACAGTGGGCATCGCGCTTGTCACACTTGTCGCGGCGGCAGCACTGATTGCGGGAGCACCGCCTGCAGCGTTGGTGGTGGGCCTGGGCCTCATCGCGGTGGGTGCGGCACTCGCATATCCGCAGCTCGTCACCCCCGCAGTGGTGTTCCTGCTCTTCCTTGACGTCCCCGGGGTCGCGGTGCGCGAGTACGACGCGCCGGCGTCGCTCGCAGCGCTCGTCATCGTCGCCCTGGCCATCCCCGTCGCAGCTGAGACCTTGCAGGGAAAACGGCTGCAGTTCGGCTGGCCGATCGGCTTGGTCGCCGCGTTCATGGTGCTGCAACTCGCGTCGACTGTCGCGTCACGCGAACCCGAAGCCGCGTTCGAGAACTTCGTACCCTTTCTGTTCGAAGGACTCCTGCTGTGCGTGTTGATGGTGAACGCGATTCGCTCTGTCGTCACCCTGGAACGCGTCTTATGGGCGCTGCTCATGGCGGGCGCCTGCCTCGGCGCGGTCAGCGTGTTCCAGCAGGTGACAGGAACCTATGACCGGCCCTACGGCGGGTTCGCGCTTGTGCCGATCGAGTTCTTCCGCGGGATCGAGACGCAAGCCCGCCTCTCCGGTCCGCTCGGCGACCCCAACTACTACGCGCAAATCCTGGTACCGCTGATTCCGATCGGGCTCATCGCGCTGCGCGGTGGCTCGCGCCGTCTTCGTCTCGTGGCCATCGGGGCAACGCTCGCCGTGCTCGGCGGCCTCGTGCTCTCCTATTCGCGAGGCGGGGCACTGGCGCTCGTGCTGATGCTCGGCCTGGCAATGGCGTTCCGGTACGTCAAGGGATCGCAGGTGCTGCTTATCGCCCTGGCGGTCGTCGTGGCGCTCGCAGTGGTGCCCGACTACCGGGCGCGGGTTGCGAGTATCGGATCGAGTTTGACCGGAGCCACAGAAGCTGCGGGCAGCTCGGAGGCGGCGGATCAGGCGGTCCGGGGTCGCGCCGGGGAGATGGCCGCCGCCGCGCTCGTCGTTGCGGATCACCCGATCCTCGGGGTCGGCCCCGGCGTGTTTCCCCTCTACTACCAGCAGTACATCAAGCGCCTCGGCCTGGAGGCCCACACGTCGGTCAGGACCGGACCGGACCGCGGCGACGAGGCCCGCCGCGAGGCACACAACATGTTCCTGAGCGCCGCGGCGGAGTTCGGCCTGGCCGGGTTGGCTGTCTTCCTTGCAATCCTCGGGACCGCAATCGCCGGACTGATCCGAGCGCGTCGCAGGTGCCTGGTCGCCGACCCGCAGTTGGCGCGGATCGCGACCGCGATGCTCATTTCGCTCACGGGCTACCTCATCACCGGGCTGTTTTTGACCCTCGCGTTCGAACGGTACTTCTGGGTGCTCATCGGCATCTGCGGAGCGGTGATCCACCTGGCGTCGGTATCCGTCCCCGAGCCGACGCCGCAGCCCGCTCAGGGTCGTTGGACCACGCGCGTGCGTCGGCGCCCCCTTGGCTCGCTCGGGAGCTAAGGGCCTGTCGAGGAACTACTTGACCGTTTGGCGGCTGCAAACCTTCGCCATACCGCGTTGGCGAGATCGCGGTTACCACCAGTAGCCGCGAGGCTCGCCAACACGGCCTGACTCGGTTTTCGCTCGCCCTCCGGCCAAGCAGTTATTCCTCGACAGACCCTAAGCGGACCCCGACGATCCGGTGGTGGGTTCCGGTGGACCGAGACGACCCGGTGCCTACAGCAGCCTCTGGTACCGTCGCTTTGTGTCCGTCGCGACCGACTGGAACAGGGGTTGAGAGAATCCGCCACCATCTCCCCCGTGTGAGACCGTGGACCGGACGTCGCTGGTCGGCTGGTTGGATGTCGATGGCGATCGCGTTCGGGGTTGCGGGAGCGATCGGCGCGGGCACGCCGGGGACTGCCGTCGCAGCGCACGACGGCTGTGAGCGGCCATACGCCGATACGAGCCCGTGGAACACCCCCGTGGGCGACGCACAGCCCCACAAACAAAGCGCCTTCCATATCGGTGCGCTGACCGGGACGCTGAGCTCCGACCCCACTCAGTACACCTATCCGGTCTATGCGGTGAGCACAGCCACGCCCCGGCAGACCGTTCGCGTCTCCGGTTGGTTCTCGAACGTGACGGACGGCGGCCGTACCCTCGGCAACCAACGCTCCGGCAGTGTCAGCCTGCCCATCCCGCCCGGCGCGGTAGCCGCTGCCGGAAGCGATGCCCAGATCATCCTGGTCGATCATGCGACGGGCGACGAGTGGGGGGCCTCCCACTTCACGCGCACCGCCGCGGGCTTCAGCGCATGGAACGTCTACCACTACAACGTGCGATGGTCGGGCGTTCCGCCGCGCGCGGTGAACGGCGGGACCTTCGCGAATCGCGGCGCCGGCGTGCCCTACCTCGCCGGCCTCATCCGACCATGTGAGATCGCTGCAGGTCGGATCGACCACGCGCTCGCGTTCGCCTACGATTCCCCGCGGGGCGACTTCATCGCACCGGCGACCAAGTCGGATGGAGCCAGCAGCGACCCCCGGGACCTTCCGGAGGGCGCACGGCTCCAGCTCAACCCAGCCATCACGTCAGCACAGATCAAAGGGTGGGGATGCACCGGGGCCTGCTTGACGATCGCCCGCGCGCTCCAGGATTACGGGATGTACGTCATCGACAATTCGGGCCGGTCGAAGGTGATCGCCGAGTTCGACGCGACGGCGGGATGGAGCGGCGCACTCACCTCACGGACGGTCGACGCTATCCCGCTCTCGACCTTCCGCTACATCGCGGGCCCCTTCGGCGCTCCGGGCGGAAGGGGCGGTGCCACTTCCGCATGCACTGTCACAGGAACCCCGGGACCGGATCGGCTGACCGGGACCCCCGGTCGGGACGTCATCTGCGGCGGCGCAGGCAACGACGTCATCACGGGCGGAGGGGGCAGTGATCGCCTCATCGGCGGAACGGGCAACGACGTGCTCGCCGGGGGCGTCGGCAACGACGAGTTACTCGGAGGCGCCGGCAGGGATCGACTGGCAGGCGGGCCGGGGCGCGACCGGTTGAACGGTGGGCCGGGCCGTGACCTGATGTCCGGTGGCGCAGGCCGCGACCGCCTGACCAGCGCCGACCGCCGGCAGGATCGCGTGGCGGGAGGTGCCGGCCGCGACATCGCTGTGGTCGACCGCGGGGTTGACCGCGTCGACGGCATCGAGCAGCTGATCAATCGCTGATCCCCGGCGGGTCGGCAGACGAACGAACCACGTACCTGCGAAGAAAGAGCGCAACCCGATCCACTTGATGCTCAAGGGTCTCGTCGCGTACGGCCTCGTGCCCGGCACGCACGAGCTGCTCTCGAAGGGCAGGCTCGGTGCGAAGCCGCTCGAGCGCGGTGACCGCTGCTTGGATGTCACGGGGTGGGATCAGCAGGCCGGTGCGGCCGTGGTCGAGCGCCGCCGCGACACCGCCGACCGCGGTCGCAACCACCGGGAGCCCCGCGGCGTGCGCTTCGAACAGCACCTGCGGGAGGCCTTCGGTGAGCGAGACGTGCAAGAACACGTTCCCGCGGCGATAGAGATCCCACAACTGCGGACCGTTCGGCACCTCGCCAAGAAACTCGACGGCGTCGCCAAGCCCGCGGCTCTTCGCCGCCTGTTCCAGGGCTCCGCGCAACGGACCGTCGCCGGCGATCGACAACCGCCACGGGACCCCGCCGGTGCGCGCCCTGTCGAGGATGTCCAGAAGCAGTGTCGGATTCTTCTCGGGATCGAGGCGCCCGACGGACACGATGCGCAATTCATCGTCCCACCGACGCGCGAGTGCATCGTCGACCGGCACGATGTCGGCGTGGCTGACGAGTGAAAAACCGGTTTCGAGGACCGGTGCCCCGCGACGATACGCGTCTGCGATCTCCCGTCCGAGGGCGACGGTCGGCGCCTGCCGCGCCAGCCCACGAAACACACGCTCGAGCATCCAGGCCGCCGGCAGCGCCCAGCTCCACCAGCGGCTCGGGAGCCGGTTGTGGATGTAGGCGACATAGTCCTGACGAACCCCGAGCGCGAGCGGAACTCCGCGACGCCGAGCGATCAGCGCGAAGGCGACGGCGAGCGGATGGGGTCCGAAGATCCAGACGGCATCGACGTCCCTGAGCATCCGGTCGAACGTCCGGCACGAGCCGCGGGCGACCCGGAGCATGCGCACGACCGACGTCACCCGGCGGTAATGGGGGAGGGGTACGAACCGAACTCCCTCGGCCGAGAGCGGGTACGGACTCGAACCCGGCTCGGGATGCAGCCGCCCGGCGATCACAACGTCGACCCGTGGCGGGAGCGCCGTGACGAATCGGATGAACGCTCGGTTCGTCGAGACCACGCCGTCTCGTGAGCGGTAGGTCAGGTCTGAGTAGATTCCGAGGCGCACGGTCGGCGGCATCCCGGCGCCAGTGCCAGGAAGGTCGGGTGTGGCCGCCCGCCCGCGGCGTGTCAAAATGAGACCCACTCCCGGGATGTTCCATCCCTTTGCGCGTCCCCTTCCCTCATCAGGAGCTTCGGTCACGGAGCCTCGCCACGAGCTCGGAGTGGATCCAGCGGAGGTCCGACGACGTCGGGACGAGATTGCGAATGTCCGTCCGTAGCGCCCGCGAGAAGATGATTGCGATCGCCACGCCGCCGGCGGTCCACGCGACGCTGGTTGCGATCGCGGCGCCGAGTCCTCCGAGCGGTGGGATCAGGGCGAGTGCGAGCCCGATTGTCAGCACGAACGCACACGCGGCGGCGGCTGTCGTCAGCAGCGGCCTCCTCTGGGCGGTGAGCGCGGCGCCGAGGAGCGCCATGAAGGTGATCCCGACCACCCCAAGGGCCAGCACGCGCAGGTCATCGACCGACCCCGCGAACTCGTCGCCGAACACCGTCGTGCACAGGAACGGCGCCGCGATGACGAGGAACGCCGCGAGCGGGAGCGCCAGCAGGATCGTGATGCGAAGCAATCGCTGGATGAGCTCGGCCGCGGCCTGCGGGCCGGCGCGGACCAGGTCGGGGCGCTGGATCATCACGAGAACGCCGGGCAGGTAGAAGAGCACCTCCGCCCAGGCGACCGCGACGCTGTAGAGGCCAAGCTCTCGCGAGCCGGAGAAGGAACCGATGAACCATTGATCGAGCCGGTAGTTGCCGATCTCAAGGGTGTGTCCCAGGTGGGTCTTCGAGCCGAACACGAGCGAGCGTCGGGCGAGGCGCGGGTCGGGCCGCCCGAACCCGATCCGCCGGGCCACAAACCAGACCAGCAGCGACGTGCCGAGCAACTGCCCGCCGATCCACGCGGTGATCGCGAGCGACACGTTGAGGTGCCCGGCAACCGCGAGGGTGCCGTTGGTGATCGCGGTGGTGAGCGGCCCGGCCAGCCACGCGGCGTTGGTGATTGCGAAATGGTAGTCGGACTGCACCAGGAAACCGAGATACGTCTTGAGGATGATCGCCGGTATGCAGGCAAGTGTGATCCACACGAGGATTCGCCGACCGTCGCCGCCGACAGCGGGAAAGGCGAGGACGAGCGCCGCAATCGCCAAGGCGACGATCGCTCCGAACACCACGGCGAAGACGACCGAGTTCGTCGCCAGACGCGGGCGCAGGGATGGCTCTGACCCGCCGATGTTGCCGGTCGCCTCCTGCACGCCGATCGCCCCGAAGAATGCCGCCAGCGTCGCGATCGTGATCAAGAACGCAACTTCACCGCGGCCTGCGGCGCCGATGCTCCGCGCGACGATCAAGACGTTCACAAGGGAAAGGATGGCGACCGCGAGGTTCGTGCCAAAGGTTCCCGCTGCCGCCCGCAGGAACGACGAGCGCCGCCCATTCTCCTCGTGGTCGGGCGTGGGTTGACTCACCGGGTCTCGCTCGCTCAGGCCGGGCGCAGGACCATGGTGCAAGCCCCTGCGCCCGTTGGCGGCGTCAGGTCGTACCCTCCGGCGCGAGCACCCGGAACTCCGAGAATGGGATCGGGCTGACGGTGTCGGCGCCGGCGAGTCCGTTCCATTTGGCGGTGCCCTGGTACTCGAGCATCACCTTCGGACGGCCGGAGTTGTCGATGACGTACATCCCGTGCCGCTGGAGCGCGCGGGCAATCGTCAGGCAGGGTCCTGCACACCCGAGCGCGGACAGGTCTTGCGCGGTGAGCTTCGGATTGAGCTGCAGGCGCGATCCTTCGGGGAGGGCGCCGAGGGGACCGTCGCCGTCGGACTTCGTGGCGGGGAAGACGTTCTCGGCGGACGGGGAGTCGTAGGCGAAGGCGAGCGCGTGATCGATCCGGCCACGCTGAATCTCGCACGGACGCACCAGCCCGGCGAGATAGGGCACGCCGGCGCCACGCGGCCAAAACGGTTGTCCGTTCTCGTCGTACGGCGGCACGCCCGTCCACTTCGTCGAGTAGTGGTACGCATTCCACGCCTCGAAAACGCCGTCACCGACCTCCTTGAGGTTCGAGGCGCCCCATTCGTCGCCGGTCACCGGATCGATCAGGATGATCTGGGCGTCACTGCCGGCCGCGGCTTCCGCAGCGTCGGGGATCGGGAGTTGCGTGGTCCCGGCGCGCTGGTTGACGAGCCGCTCTCCTCCGTCGACGACGTTCGAGAACCACCCGCTGACAGTGACGGTGCGTCGTGCTGTCGTGCTCGAGACATAGTAGACGGGGTAGGTGTATTGCTCCGGGCTCGACGTCAGCTTGCCGCGCACTCCGATGTCGCGATCCAGGTACTTGGGGGAATCCGAGATGGGCGTGTTCCAGGGGCTGTCGTCGCTGTACGGACGGCGGCACCCCGGGTCGCCCTCGGCGCGACCAGCAGTCGCATCGTCAACCGTGGTGGGAGCAGCATCGTCGCTCTGGGTCTGCGCCGGACCGCCGCCCCCGCACGCCGCGACCGCGATGGCGGCGACAGTGACGGCCCAGAACGCTCCGAGACGGTTCCACCAGCGTCGAGCGTCCTGGTGTGCAGTCTGTCCGGGGTCGCGTGGGCCTCGGGACTCCATGCCGCCACTATAGACCGGCTCCGGAGCCCCTCCCCCCAACCCAGGTATACCGGCTGAACATGGGCGAAAGTTGGTACGGTGCGGACGATGCTCATGCACGGATGCCAGAATGAGGACAGGTGGCCGGGGGCCGGGCGGCGGAGCCCGTCGCGCGTCGGCGTGGTGTGACCGGCGCCGTCACTGTCGTGGACCCAACGCGCAAATCACGTGACCGGCGAACGAACCGCCACCGCACGTCCCTGCGGGTCGAGATCGTCCGCTCGCTCGACGATCTGCGCCACGACTGGACGGCACTCGCAGCGGCATCCAGCAATGTGTTCGCAACGTGGGAATGGGCAAGCACATGGTGGAATCACTACGGGCGAGAACGTCCACTCGCGATCGCGGCGCTCACCCGCCCGGACGGCACCGTCGCCGGCATCGTGCCGATGTACCGATTCGCCTCACGTCCGATCGCGATCGGACGGCTCATCGGGCACGGCCCGGCAGATCAGCAGGGGCCGATCTGCGCGCCTGCCGACCTGCCGGAGGTCTCCCGTTCCATCGTGGCGGCCGTGGAAGCAGCCAAGTTCACCGTGGCGTTGCTTGAGCGTCTTCCGGCCAACCTCGACTGGCAGGGGGCCATGGGTGGGCGAAGACTCTCAACCGAGCCCAGCCCGGTGCTTTCGCTTGCCGCGAGAACCTGGGACGAACTGCTCGCCGGATGGAGCACCAAGCGCCGGGGGAAGATGCGGGCAATCGAGCGCCGCCTCGCGCGGGAGCACGACCACCGGTACGTCCTGACCACCGGTGCGGAATCGCTTGCCGGAGATCTCGACGTGCTCTTCGAGCTCCATCGGGCCCGTTGGGGCCGACAGTCCGAGTTCCTCGCTGCGGAGGCATTCCACCGGGACTTCGCCAGCACCGCGCTTGAGCGTGGATGGCTACGCCTGTGGCGCCTCGAAATCGACGGTTGCCCAGTCGCCGCGCACCACGGCCTGCGGTTCGCAGATGCGGAATATGCCTATCAGGCCGGACGCGAGCCCGGCTGGGAGGACTATGAGGTGGCCCGTGCGCTCTGGCTCCACACGATCCGAGCGGGGCTCGAGAGCGGAGCCACCGAGTACAGGTTCCTCCGCGGCGACGAGCCCTACAAGATGCGATTTGCAACGCACGACCACGGCATCATGTCCATCGGAATCGGGCGTGGTCCGGCAGGCCGGTCGATCGTCACAGTCGCGGATCGCCTTGCCCGCAGCCCGGCTCGGCGCCTGCTTCGTGGAGCGCTCGATGCTCGGAAGCGCGCATGACCGCCGCGTTTGCCGGGGCGGTTGCCCTCGTCGTGTACACGTTCGCGGGCTACCCGGCAATCATCGCGGCATGGGCGCGTCTGCGCCCGAGTCCCATTCGCATCGACCCGGCCTTCCGTCCGTGCGTCTCCCTGATCATCGCCGCCTACAACGAGCAGGACGAGATCGTCGCCCGCCTCCGCAACGCACGCGCAATGGACTACCCAGCCGACCTGCTGGAGGTGCTCGTCGCGGCCGACGGTTCGAATGACCGAACTGTGGAGTTGGCGTCAGCCGTACCTGGCGTGCGCGTCCTCTACGAGCCGGAGCGGCGCGGGAAGCTTGCCGCGATCGCACGGGCTGCGGACAACGCGACGGGAGCGGTGCTCGTGTTCAGCGATTCCAACAACCGGTACCTGCCGGAGACCATCCGCGAGCTGGTCGCCCCGTTTGCCGATCCGGCCGTCGGCGTTGTGGCCGGACGCAAGGCGATCGACGACGGCTCGGGTCGCGAACTCGATCGAACAGAGGGTCTCTACTGGAGATATGAGTCGAAGATCAAGGCATGGGAGAGCGCGATCGGGTCCACCGTCGGCGCTGCCGGCGAGGTTGTCGCGTTTCGCCGGGAGGCCTTTCGCCCACCCCCGATCGGCACGATGAACGAGGATCTCGTTCAGGCAGTGGGCGCCGTGGCGGACGGGTGGCGTGTGGTGTACGCGCCGCGGGCAATCTCGCTTGAGCGAGCATCGCTGACCGTCGAGGATGAGGCCACGCGCCGAAGCCGGCTCGTGGCCGGTCGGTTCCAGGCGCTGTTCGCGTTGATGCCCACCCTGATACGCAGTAACCCGCGCCTCGCCTGGCAACTTTTATCGCATAAGGGTCTGCGGCCCCTGGTTCCGTGGGCATTGCTCGCGATCATCTTGATGAACGGTCCTCTCGCTCGGCGGCGGCGGTGGGCAGCCGTTTCCCTCGCCTTCCAAGCGGTGTTCTACGGTGCCGCGATCGGTGGGTGGGCCTGTGAACGGGCGAAACGGCGAAGCCGGATCCTCTATCTGCCGTACTACTTCTGTCGCATGAACCTGGCAGCGCTCCAAGGCCTGCGCGATTTCGTCGTCGGCCGCCGCGAGCACGTTTGGGCCCGCGTCAGGCGAGGCTGACCGGACCGATGGAGGCGCATCGACTTCCGGCAACCGAGCTGTGCCGTCGCCGGGAGCAGGAGTGATTACTATGGGCAGGTGCTGAATGGGTGGGGCAGGTGTCGGTTGAATTGGTACGAGCTTGATGAAGGGGGTTCGTGGAACAGAAGAACTTGATCGCGGTCGTTCGTAAATGGTGGCTCGTTCTGATTGCGGCAGCGATTGTCGGCGGGATCATCGCCCGTATTTTCGCCTCATTTCTGCAGCCGACGTACGAGTCGACCGTTCGCCTGCTCACGGGACCGACGGTCGCCGACGTCAGCACGCTTGAAGCTGCCGGCGCACTTGCCCGCACGTATTCGGAGCTGGCCACGAGTCAGCCCCAGCTGCAGGCCGTCGCCGGTGAACTTGGCCTGACCCTCACCCCGGATCAGCTCACGGAGGACGTTCAGTCCACGTCGAACGACGTCACGCGCGTCGTCGCCATCAGAGTTCGTCGACCGACCGCCGCGGGCGCGCAGGAGTTCGCAACGCGTCTCGGCGGCCGGATGGTCGCGCTCTCGAACGAGGGATCCAAACGCGACACGGAACTCGCTGACGAGCTTCTGCGTCAGGATGCATTCATCGGGCTCTCGGAGACCCAGCGCCGCAGGATCCGCGAGGCCGCGAGCACGGTACTCGGAACGCAGCGCGCGCCCGGGGCCCTCACTGTGGTCGATCCCGCGAGGGTGGCAACGGGCCCGGTCTCCCCGCGAACGCCACTTTTCGTGTTGCTCGGTGCGTTCTGCGGACTCGCCCTGGTCGGGGCGGTGATCGTCGCGCGCGAGCGCCGGTCGGGGACCGTTGATGATGCCCGGTCACTCGCGGCGGCAGTCGATGCCCCGGTGCTCGGTACCATCAGCGGACGGCATCTGCGGTCCGATCTGGTCGTGCGGACGACGCCCGGCTCGGATGCCGCCGTCCAGGTCCGCCGGCTTGCCGATCAGATCTCGTACCTGGCGCGCGATGGCTCCGTCAGGAGTGTCGTGCTACTCGGCGCCGAGTACGGCGGGCCAAGCGGGGCGATCGCCGCGAACCTCGGCGCCGCGCTCGCAGCGCCGGACTTCCGGGTCTTGGTGGTGGATGCCGATCCGGACCGGGCCGACGTGACCCGCCTCTTCCGGCTCTCCAACCATTCAGGCCTCTCGGAGTTCGTGCGGGGCGACGACAGGCACGACGGAACGCCGGACGTCCTCGGGGTCGTCCGCGGAGCAGATCTCACGGTGATCCCCGCCGGCGCTCCCGGAGGTGTCCATCGTCGCCTGGACTTGAGACGGGTGCGCGAAATCGTCGAGAGCCTCCAATCCGAGTGCGAAATCGTATTGATCGTCCCTCCGGCATTGGAGCGCTCCTCGGATGCACTCGTCTGGGCCGAGCAGACTGACGGCACCGTGATCGTCGCCGAGCAGGGGGCGACGGCGACGAGCGACATCGTCCGGGTCAGGGATGACGTCAGGGCGGTCCGCGCCAGGATCATCGGCACCGTGTTCTTTGGTGCCCGGACCGTGCCGGGCCTCGGCCGACTGACCGGTCGGCCCTGGGGACGTTCAGGGTCGATCCGGGCAATTCCGGGAGGTGGTCCGCGGAAGCCCGCGACGGACGAGTACTCACTCGAGGTGGCAGGCCGGCCGGATGCCGGAAAGGCGCTGATTGTCGGGACGCCGCGCGAGCCGCAGGATGCCCCGGAGGTCGCACGGGAAACGTCGGTCACCGACCATACAATCGTTGCGGCGCCCGACGATGATGTCGCCCACGTCGGATCCGCCGAACTATCCGAGGACACCTCTGCGATCAGAGGGGCCTCGGTTCAGGAGCCGACGGCCATGGACCGTCCGGCGCAGGAGCAGGCGTTGGACGAGCCTCCTACGGACGAGACGCCGCTACAGAAGCGACCGGTGGAACGGGCGCGACGCCGGGGCGGTAAGTAGGGGTCCGCGCAGAACTACTGCTGTGCAGGATGGCGAGCGAAAACTCAAGTCAGTGGCTATCGGGCATGGCCGCCTGGCGTTCAGTCGTTTCTGCGCGGACCCTATGCGGTTCCGATCCGGTTCCATCGCTGTCCGCGCCATCGCGGGTCAGATGTTGCGTCGCTTTCTCGTGACCGGGTGCGCGAGGTTCATCGGTTCGCGCCTCTGCAAAGCGCTGCTGGCCGGTGGCGACGCGGTCGTGGGGGTGGATGCGTTCACCGACTGTTACGACCGTTCGATGAAGGAACGCAACAGTGCGCCGTTTTCGGAGCAGGGACGGTGTCGAGCTGGTCGAGGCGGGCTTGGCGGTCGTCGCGATCGATGAGTTCATTTGGATGCGATGGCGTCGTCCACCTCGCGGCGCAGCCCGGGGCCCGCGGGAGTTTGCGGCGGCGGTAGCGAGACCTCATTGCGAGACGCGATCGCGATGTTCGAGGGGTTCAGCGGCTGTACGCTCGACGTCGTGTCCGCGCCGGTCGCGACGGGAGACGCCAGGCGCACCGCGGCCGACACGTCCGCGGAATCTGCCGACCTCGACTGGGCGCAGTGGCAATCGAGGACGGGATCCGTGCCCAGCTCGCGTGGTCATGGTGTGCGACGGCACCGCTGCTCGGTCCGATGCGCGCCGAATGCACTCCCCGGGTGAGTCGCCCCGATCATCGGCGGCCGTCGGAAGGTCCGTCCGAGACGGGTCCCCGGTCTGAATGGATCCTGCGAAACCGCCTGACGCGGACCAGTGCCCGTTTGGCGAGCGGCCGCCCGTGGCTGTACGCGAGACGTTCCACCCGTCCGGGAACGGACGAGCGGAATGCTTGGGCGAGCACAAGTGATCGCAACTGATCGGCCCACTCCAGCTTATACGGCTCGTTCTCTCCCAAGAACTCGTAACGGACGATGTCCCGGGCGAAGGCCCGCTCGATGACCTCCATGCGCAGCATCTTGCCAGGGGAGAAACGTCGGAACTCCTCGTCGTATCCCCCCTTGGCGGCGTAGTACACA
>JANMDV010000112.1:0-12925 GCA_031376485.1 Actinomycetota bacterium | reverse complement strand
ACCCACCTCCCCCATCGCGCGCTCCAGGTCCGCCTCGAGCGCGATCATCCGCCGCGCATGCGCTTCGAGGACCTGACCGGCCTCGGTCAGTCCGACGCGACGCCCGTTGCGATCCAGGAGTCGCTGCCCCAACCGCTCCTCGAGGATGCGGATCTGCGCCGACACCGCCGGCTGCGAAATTCCGAGCTCCTCGGCCGCAGACGAGAACGACCCACGGTCGACGACCGCGCAGAACGTGACGAGATGGCGAAGATCCACAAGGACGATCCTACGATGCCCCGCCGACGGTGACCTCACCCGCGCCGAAGCAACCGAACGCAAGCGAGGTGATCAGCCCCTCCACCGTAGAGATGTCGCGCGTCGCCCGCGCCCGTCGCAACGCCGCTCCGACGGTCGCTCCGCGACACAGCTCGGCGTGCAGGGCGACCATCATCGACGCCGTGTCGAGATCGGGCACCGGGACCGCGCTGGCGACCACCACTCGCGTTCCGAGCACCAACAGCGACGTCAGAAAACCGCGGAGCTCCTCACCGGGCAGCACCTCGGACGCGCCGGTGTCGCACGCCGCAAGGATCACCACATCGGGCGTCCGGCCGATTCGTTCCAGGTCGACCATCGTCAACGGCCCGTCGCTCAACTCAAGGCTTGAGAAGCTTGGGTTGTCCGCGCGAAATGTGCCATGGCACGCGAGGTGCGCGACCGATGCACAGTTCATCGCGATCACCGCGGAGTCGGCGGTCGACCGAGGCGGTACCAGAAGGGTCGCTTCGGGATACAGGGCGGCGACTCGGGTCGCCTCCTCCGTCGCGCCGGGGAGATCGGGCCCCGCGATGGCCACAACCGGGCCGGGCCGCGCCGGCCGGCCAACGGCGCGATGCCACATCGTCGCTGACGGGCTGACGCTCACCGACCGCCCCGACAGCGCCGCAAGCGCGTGCCACGGAACAGGGAAGAGGCGCGCCGTCGGCACCACCACGACCTGCTCACGATCACCGAGGTCCGAAACGAGCGGGGCGATGAGCATGGCGTTGAGCAGCTCAAGCGAGTGGGCGATTCCGGCTCGGGCGACGTCGGATGCCGTGGGTGTCCTTGCGCGCGCTGCCTGCCGCAACCCGAACAGGAGCCCATCGACCTCGGAACGGACACGTCCTGCGTCGCCCAACTCGTGGACGCGTCGCCGCCCGGCAAGGGTGACCGCCACGAGGCGTTCTCGGACGACGGCGAACGCGACAAGGGCGCTGTCGCGACCGAGCGCGCCATCGATCTCGCTCGTTCGCGCGGATGTGTCCGCAGCGATCGACTGGGGACTGATGGCACGCATCCTCCGTTGGATGCGCGTCTCGATGCGGGCTTGCTCGGACCTGAGGCGCGCGAACTCATCGGAATCATCGCCGCCGGACCGCTGGCGGGCGGCGACCTCGCGAATATTGGCAAGGCCTTCCGCGATCTCCAGGTCGTGAACCCGCGGCGGCGAGACGAGCGCCGATGCGAGGCGCCCGCGTTCCATCCACTCAAGGATATCCGCCGGTCGACCCTTTGCCAGGGCCGCCTCGATACCGAACTCGGCCAGCTCAACCCCATGCGCCGACGCCAGCGCTCGCAGCTCCGTCGTCGGCAACGACGAGCGAAAACGGGAAAGCTCCTCAAGGCCGCTCTTGGCTGCCCGCTGAACCCCAACGCCCGTTGTGGCGAGAAAGGCCGCGGCCAGATGCCCCTTGATGCGCAGGAGTGACGGGCCCGAATGCGCCAACTCGCCTGCCCGTGTGAACGCAGAGCGAGCGGCCGCCGTACGTCCAGATGCGATCGCGAGACGGCCCAGCAGAAGATGGGCATCGACGGTCTCGAGCAGCAACCCAGCGCGCTCGAGGACGCCTGCGGCCCGACGTACGCGTGCCGTATCACCCGGCGCCGATCGCCCACCCGACCGACAAACCTCGACCGCCACCAACTCCGCCTGAGCACGAAACGCACTCCGGCGCTGGCTCCGGAAAAGCGTCACCGCCCGCTCCGCCGACCGCGCTGCGTCCTGGCCACGCCCGTCCCATCCCAGGACGCGGGCGTGATGGAGCAGCGCTTCGGCGAGCAGCATCGCGCCGCCCGGCCCGTCGAGCAACCGGATCGCCCTCTGGGCCGCCTCGTCTGCCTCCGCAACCAGACGGAGTGTGACCAAGCTGTCCACGCGCTCGAGATACACCTCACCGAGTGGCCAGCCGGCGTCCTTCAGAATCGCCTCGGCCCGGTCGAACCGCTGGAGCGCCAGCGCCAGACGCCCGCCCCGAACGGCGGCGAGCGCCTGGGTCTGCGTCACGGTTCCCAGCACGAGCGTACCGAGCGCGGCCGCGATCGGCAGCGCCTCGGCGAGTACCTCATCGGCTTCATCGGTCGCGCCGACCTGAATCAAGGACATCGCGAGGTTGTTGAGCGTGGTCACCCGAGCAACCGGCGTGGCGTCCTCCGCCAGGGTTGAGCGCGCCCGCCGCGAGAGCCCAACAGCACGGATGAACTCCCCCCGCTTGGCCTCGATCACCGCCTCCTGCCCGTCGAGTTCGGATGTGGACGCGCCTCCCAGCGCGCTCCGGGCGGCGCGCACGTCGCGATGTGCGGCCCCGAAGTTCCCGATCTCGAGATACACGCCGGCTCGCGTCACCAGCACCTCGACCAGGCGTTCGAGCAGCCCGTGCTTTCGTGCCAGTCGCGCCGCTCGACCAAGCGACACATGTGCCGCCTCATGTGAGAACACCACCCGTTCTGCCCACCCTCGCGCCCGAAGCGCGACGACCAACGCTTCGACATCCTCTGAACCGCAGGCATCGATCACGGCGTTCGCGGCGGCGCGCGCCCGTTCGGGCGAGTCCCGAGTGAGTTGCCACGCCGCAAGAGCGTGTATCAGCAAGTTATCGTCCGCCTCGATCCTCACTACGCACGCGACGAGGACTCGTCGCAGCGTCATCCTATGAGCTTCGTAACGACCGGAGGTCCTCGTGATGGGCAAAGCACCCAGAAGTGACCGTGACATCATCAACCGACAGGTCCGCGCGCTGCTCGACAGGAAAGCGCAGATCACGACAGTTGCCACCGTCCTCGACAGTCACCGCGAAGAGGTTCGGGAGCCCGACTTCGGGGACTTCGTGCGGAGCGCTGTGACCGCGGTTGGCCAAGACGGCGCGAACATCCTGGTGGTCCCCGGAGAGATCCTGGTCCACGACGAACATGCCGACGACGCCCAGGCCATGCTCGGCGCTGACTTCCGGCGGGAGCCCATCGGATGTCCCGAACTCCCGGTGGCACGTTTTCGAAGCGAGGTCGCGGACCTCGCCGCGGCAACCGACGCCCTCCACGACGTGGGCATCCCGGCGAACTTCAGCCACATCACGCCGAGTGGTCCCTACATCAAGGGCGCCGGAGGCGCGGAGATGCCCAATGGCACGCCCGTCGAGCCCGAGAGCACGGTCGGCGAGGGTCGTATCCGCGTGGCGATCATCGACACCGGGATCAACATGGACGACACCGACTGGCCCAGCTCGTGGCTCGCCGGGATTACGCAAGACCGCGCCAATATGGACCCGCTCACCGCCGTCAGCAACGGGCCGCTCGATCACGGCGGCGGGCACGGCACCTTCGTCGTGGGCGTCGTGCGTCAGGTGGCGCCCAACGCCCAGATCCGGGTCTATCGCGCGCTCGACTCCGACGGGATCGGCTCGGAGGTGGCCGTCGCGTGCGCGATCCTCAGGGCCGTGGCGGACGGTGTCGACATCATCAACCTTTCGCTCGGTACGGACACCTACAAGGATCGTCCGCCCGTCGCGCTGACCGCCGCGCTGGAGTTGGTGCCGGACGAGGTCGTGGTCGTGGCCGCTGCCGGCAACGACGGCTCCTCGCGGCCCAACTGGCCGGGCGCCGTCAAACGCGTGGTGGCCGTCGGCGCGCTGGATCAGGACATGAAGCCGGCAAAGTGGTCGAACCGGGGCCCCTGGGTCGACCTGTCCACCGTCGGTGAGGGCGTTGTCAGCACGTTTGTCTCCGGGTACGAGACCACGGTGCAAGACCCTGAGCCAGAGGACTGGCGTTCGGACAAAACCCCTTGGGCGATGTGGACCGGAACGTCGTTCGCCGCCCCCCAGATCGCCGGGTTGATCGCCCGCGACGCCGAGGGAAGCGACGCCCGAACGGCACTTGCCAACCTTCGCGCCACAGGGGTCCACGTCGCGGATTGGGGCATCGCCATCGCTTCGCCGCTCAAGTACAGCCTCGTGTGAGCAGATCCCTGGTCCCGGACCCGCCGGGACCAGGGATAGGATTGTGGAATGCACACCGGGCGAATCGCCAGATTGGTCAGCGCTGCTGCCGACGGCGACCAACACGCATGGGATGCGATCGTCATGCAGTTCCAGGGGCTCGTGTGGGCAACCGTTCGGTCGTACCGGCTTGACGATGCGTCGACAGCCGATGTCGTTCAAACCTGCTGGCTGCGCCTGGTCGAGAACCTCGGCAAGCTTCGCGAGCCCGAGCGGCTCGGCGGCTGGCTCGCCACGACGGCCCGCCGCGAGTGCCTGCGGTGCCTTCGCAGCGCGGGACGGTCCATTCCCGTTGATGACGACACGGTGTTCGACAGGGCCGGGTCGGATGCGGGTCCTGACATCGACGCGGAACTGCTGCGCAACGAGCGCGACACCGGGTTGTGGCGCGCGTTCGGGCGACTCTCGGACCGTTGCCAGCGACTGCTTCGCATCCTCACGGCTGATCCCCCACCGAGCTACGAGGACATCGGCGAGACGTTGGACATGCCGATCGGCAGCATCGGGCCGACACGCCAGCGCTGTCTCGATCAACTGCGCAAGGCGCTTCTCACCGAGGGGATCGCGAGCACATGATTTCGTATGTATCACGCCCACACGCCGGGGCTCAATAAGGGCATGATCCCCTTGATGTCCGTACCCACCTGCCCCAACGACACCGAGATGTCACGATGACAATCCCCAAAGACGACGACGCCCTGCTCGCCGAGCTCGCGGGCATATTCGCCCGCGTCGACCCGGTACCTGACGAGGTCACGCTCGCGGCGCGCTCCGCGTTGGCGTGGCGCAGCATGGACGCAGAGCTGGCCGAACTCCTGCACGATTCGGCGCTCGAAGCCCAGCCGCTCGCAGGCGTCCGTTCGACCGGAGGAGGCTGGCGTGCCCTGACGTTCGAGACGCCGGACGGAATCGCGATCGAGGTCGAGGTGGCGGTCGAGCGCTCCAAACGCTCGCTCATCGGTCAGCTCGTACCGCCGGGGCTGGCCAAAGTCGTCGTCCGGTTCCCCGGCGCCGAATTCCCGGTCCACACGGATGAACTCGGGCGGTTCCAGGCCACCGGCCTTCGCCCCGGCCCCGTCAGCTTGCGCTGTGAGTTGGCCGACGGACGCGCAATCGAGACCGGCTGGGTCACGATCTGACCGGCACGGGCGCCCCGGAGCCACTCGTCGCGTCCGCGGCGGATCCCGCCGAGCGCCTGGCGGGGGTTCGTGCGCGCATCCACTCCGGCGAGCGGTTTGACGGGCCCCTCGCCGCGGCCTTCTACAACGCCGTCCATACGTTCGACCCGACGGCGACCGAGGACAGTGTCGCGACGCTTCAAGGAAACAGCGGCGTACACCTGTACGACAGCCTCGTCGCGTGGGCCGCGCTGGTGGGCGGGGAGCGCGTGCTCGATCTGGGATGCGGGTCGGGCGGGGCCGGTCGGTCGGCGGCAAACGTCGTCGGCGAGGCCGGGATGGTCGTGGGCGTGGATTCGTGTCAGCGGGTGCTCGAGGTCGCGCGGGAGCGGGCGCCGGACGACATGCAGATGGCGTTCGTCCACGCATCGGCTGAGCGCATGGTGGGCATCCCCGACAAGAGCTTCGACTGCGTGCTGGCGAGCCTGGTGCTGGAGGAGATCCAGAACCTGCCGGCCGCCCTGTCCGAGGTATTCCGGGTGCTGCGTCCGGGCGGCAGGTTCGTCGCGAGCGTGAGCGCGTTCGATCGGCTGCGCCCGGTCGACTCGGCGTTTGTCGCGGCGATGATCGCCGTGATCGCACGGCGGGTTCCCTCCGCGCTCCCCGGCCGCGCGACGCAGGCCAGTATTCCGCAGGACTCAGATGACATGCGTGCTTTTGCGGCAGCGGGCTTGCTCAAACCCGAAGAACGCGACGTGCAGCTGGCCGCCGTCATGGACGACCCGGAAACGATGTGGTCGATCCTCGGCCGCACGCACATGGCCTACCTGCTCGACGAGGACGGCCAGGCCGAGCTACGCGAGACGATGAGCCGCCGCCTGCCGCACAGCCTCTACTTCCCGCTCCGTTTCCTACGCTCCCGCCGCCCCGGGTGACCGTTAACGTTTGGGAAAGAGTGTCAGAAAGGGAAGCAGGACTCGCAAGTGAGTCCTGCTTCCCTTTGCCGCGGGCGGACGGTCACGCCCGCTTGCTGACACGAATGTACCGAGAACCGTTTCCCCAGGCGGGATTCCAACACGCGAAATGACCCTTCCGTACATGGCGCTCGCCTCAACTCACCTCGGCGGACGCGAGGGCGCGGACGGCGCGGACGTGTCGACGGACCGTCGCCGGCGCAAGGGGGCCGCCGCCGGCGAACTCGACGACGAACGCCGTCGCGCCGGGCACCGTCGCCTTCGTCCACTCGGTGGCGGTCCCCGGCGGCGCAGCGAGCGGTCGAAACGGCAGCCCCACCAGCCGCGCATACCGGCGCGCCTGTGGTGAGTGGTCCGGATCACGGACATTGCGTTCCGGCTGATGGAACCAGATCGACAAGCGCGGCCTGATCCGCCGGATGAGATCCGCGACGACGCGGGATTCGGGCTCCGAGAACGGACGCGGCCCGGAGGAGTAACGACTCGAACGTGAAATGCGCCGCCAATCGACCGAGAAGTTGCGGTTCAGATCGACGCCATGGGCATTGCCGCGTGTCCGTGCATGCCGGCCGTCGGGGTTGACGGACGGCACGATCCACAGCTCGACACCGGGGATCGCCGGAGATCGTCGTAAACGATCGGTGACCGGTAACCCGACGCACTCGTTGCCGTGGATGCACCCGACCACGAGGACCTTGGCCGAGGCCGCGGGATCGCCGACCCGGTGGACCACGATCTGGCGCCCCTGTACCGACCGACCGATGGTCTCGATGGCCGTGGCGTGCATAGGTGCGAACACCATGACCGTTGCCAGGCCACGGCAGAGCGCGACGATTCGGTGGGAGCGCTTGCGCCCCACGCGGTCGGGGTGTTGCGTCAGTCCGCCACTGCGGCCGGGACCCGATCGGTCGCGACGTTCCCCTGTGCGCCGTTGCCGTTCGCGCAGTCCGCCGCCAACCACTGCTCGCCGTACAGGCGCATGGCCTGGACGATCGGCGCCAGGTCACGTCCTTTGGCGGTCAGTCGGTATTCGACGCGCGGTGGGGCCTCGGCGTACACCTGGCGGGCGATGACGCCCTCTTCCTCGAGCACCCGCAGACGCTGCGAAAGCGTGCGGGGGCTGATGCCGCACAGCGAGCGCTCAAGCTTGGTGAACCGGCACGGGCCCGCCGCCAAGTCACGCAAGACCAGCAGCGTCCATTTTCCGGACACAATCCGCGCGGTCGCGAGCACTGGGCACTCGGCGACTGCGGGATTGTCCATGGCGCCATCGGGGTCCACGAAACGGGATTTTAGCGCGATCGGCGTTCGTCCGGAAACGCGCGGAGACGATCAGCTGTTGACGACCGCTCCCGGCACGTCGACCTGGTCGCCGCGGCGGGCCTGCCCGGCTTCGAGCATCAGCTTGAAGTCGTGCGGACTGGATGCCGAACGCATCGCTTCGTCGATGGTGATCCTGCCGGCCTTGACATGGCCGAACAGCGATTGGTCGAACGTCTGCATGCCGTAGTACTCGCCGTCGCGGATGACCTCGGAGAGGTTTCCGGTCATCTCGGGATCCAGGATGAAGTCGCGGGCGCGTCCGGTCATGATCATGACCTCGCAGGCCGGGACGCGTCCGTTGCCGTCCTTCGTCCGGACCAGGCGCTGCGAGATGATGCCTTTGAGCGTTCCCGCGATCATGGAGCGCACTTGCTGCTGCTGGTGCAGCGGGAAGAACCCGATGATGCGGTTGATCGTCTCGGTCGCGTCGAGCGTGTGCAGCGTCGAGAACACGAGGTGCCCGGTCTCTGCGGCCGACAGCGCGGTCTCCATGGTGACGAGATCGCGGATCTCGCCCACCAGGATGATGTCCGGATCCTGCCGCATGACCCGTCGCATCGCGTCGCTGAACGACCCGGTGTCCAGACCGACCTCACGCTGGTTGACAATCGACAGGCGGTCAGTGTGCAAGATCTCGATCGGATCCTCGATCGTGACGACGTGCTTGTGCTGGGTGCGGTTGATGTGGTCGATCATCGCGCCGAGCGTGGTGCTCTTCCCCGACCCGGTCGTGCCGGTGACCAAGACGATCCCGCGCTCTTCCTCGGCGAGCGCTTGAATCGACGCCGGCAGGTTGAGCTCCTGGAGCTCCGGCACCTTGAAGGGCACCGCGCGCATGACGAGTGAGACCGAACCCCGCTGGCGAAACGCGTTGACGCGGAAGCGTCCGAGCCCCTCCCGTGAGTGGGAGAAGTCCACGCCACCGGTCTCGTCGAACTCCAGCAACTTCTCCTTGTGGGCGCCGAGCATCTCTTTGAGAAAGCGCTCGGTGTCCTCAGGACGCAACGGCGGCGCCTTTGGAATGCGCTCCAGCTTGCCGTGGATGCGCACCGCCGGCGATGCGGGCACCTTCAAATGGATGTCGCTTGCGCCCATGTCGATGGCGTAGCGGAGGATCCTGCCGAGATCGATCATCGGGATTCCCTGGGTCGTATGCAGCGAACGGTTCTCGGAACCCATCGGCACGCAGCACCGCCAACATGAGATCTGGGACCAAAGCCACGTGCTGGTTGCCGCGGTCGACACGCCTTTTGGGCACAACGTCCCCGAACGCCGGGGCACCGAGGTGTTGAGCCGGGCGCCGTATCCCGGCAGCATGCAGTCGAATGGACGGCTCGGAATCGATACGCATACAAGCGCCCGCACCCGGACCGCGCATCCCGCGACGCAAGGTGATGATCAGCGTGGGCGTGTGGGCGGCGCTCGTCGCGGGTGCGCTCGGAGCCTCCGCGGTGTTGGACACACCACCCGACCCACCGCCGCCCGTGTCGGTCGCGCCAAAGGGCCTGCCGCCGCTGTTCCTCTACTTGGACCGCTCACTTCCTGCGGACGTGACCGAACGCGCCGACCTCGCATCGCAGATCGAGCGCCTGCAGGAACTCGCGACATCCACCGACAACCCGGCCCGATGGGTGGAGCTCGGCGTCGTCGCCCAACGCTTGGGCGATCTCGGATCCGCGAAGCTCGCGTTCCAGAGGGCCCTCGTCGTCGATGCCGATCGTCTGGATGCCCAGGTCGGCCTGGCGATGACCGAAGGCGCGACGGGAACCACAGGACTCGCCCGGGCGGCCACGGCCCTGGCCGCGCTCCGTCCCCGCTTTCCCAAAAGCCAGCTCTTGGCGTTCAACACCGCGATGATCGCGGTGTATCGCACTGACACGCCCGTGATCGCGCGCGAGTTCGGGCGAGCGGTGGCGCTTGGCCCGACAACACCGTTGGGTGTGTTGGCACGCCGCTTCGCCGGCGCGGACGTCGGCGTCACAGCGAATCCGTAGCCAACCTTTACGGAGCGTCTATTCGGGCTTAACCGTGGCTTAAGGAGCGGTTGGGAGAGTCCAGTCGTCAAAGGACTCCTTCGCTCGGGCGAGAACCCTTCGCCAGGTACCTGATTCAAGACCTGCTCGGCCTCGGCCGATACGAGATGGACACCCCTGACAAAGGCTTGACTTTACAAAGTGAAGCGGTACACTCGAACGAGTGTTCGTTTGCATCGTGTGGCGCTGTCGCCATAGGGAAGATGAGGAAGTTGATGAAGCTCAAGGAACTGCTGACCAATGAGGACGTCCGTACACTCGTCGCGCGTGGACAGGAGTTCGGATTCCTCGCGATCGGTGAGCTCACCCAGACGCTCGAGACCGCCGACCTCGACGCACCCTCCGCGGCTGCGCTTGCGGTGGACTTCGACGAGATGGGCATCGAGCTTCTCGAAGATGACGAGGCCGAGCGCCGTGTGGCTGAACTCGCCGAAGAGGCCGAGCGGCCGCGCAAACTCAACCTCAAGCACGAGACCACGACCGACTCGCTGCAGCTCTTCCTCAAGGACGTCGGCAAGGTGCCGCTTTTGACTGCCCGCCAGGAAGTCGAGCTTGCCAAAAAGATCGAGTTGGGCGACCTCCAAGCCAAGCGCAAGATGGTCGAGGCCAACCTGCGCCTGGTGGTTTCGATCGCCAAGAACTACCGCAACCAGGGCCTCGGATTCCTCGACCTGATCCAGGAGGGCACGATCGGGCTGGTTCGCGCGGCCGAGAAGTTCGACTACCGCAAGGGCTTCAAGTTCTCGACCTACGCGACGTGGTGGATCCGCCAGGCCGTTGCCCGGGCGATCGCCGACAAGGGCCGCACGATCCGCATGCCGGTGCATGTCGTCGAAAAGCTCAACAAGATCAACCGCGCCGAGCGCAAGCTGCTTTCCGAGCTGGGCCGCGAGCCCACGATCCCCGAGGTCGCCGCGGTCACGGAGTTGCCGCTGCACGAGATCGAATCGATCAAACGCAGCGCGCAGACACCGATCTCGCTTGAGCGTCCGGTCGGCGACGACGAGGAGTCGGAGTTCGGCCAGTTCATCGCCGACGAGAAGGCGCCCTCGCCTGAGGAGGCGACGGACTCGCTACTTCGGTCCGAGGCCCTGCGCGACGTGCTGAACACGCTGAGCTACCGTGAGCGCCGTGTCCTGGAGCTTCGCTACGGCCTTGGCGGCGAGCACCCCCGCACGCTCGACGAGGTCGGACGGACGTTCAACGTGACGCGCGAGCGAATCCGCCAGATCGAGAACCAGTCGCTCCAGAAGTTGGCCGCACTGGTCGAAGCCCAGGGGCTGCGCGAAGTCGCGTAACCGATCTCGCACGACCACGTTCATCGAAGGGCCCCCCATCGGCGGGCCCTTCGCGCATTTCGGGCGCGACAGGCGCGATCGAACCCGTCACCTGACACCCGCTCAGCGCGACGCGACGATGGTGCCCCGTTTCGCCGCGTGGCGCTCCGGGAATATTCTCTCGACCCGACGCGACGTTTGAGAGGACGCACCCTCGATGAGACTCAACGGAATACACCACATCAGCGCGATCACCGCTGACGCCCCCGGCAACGTCGCGTTCTACACGGGAGTCCTTGGTCTGCGGCTGGTCAAAAAGACGGTCAACCAGGATGACCCGACCGTCTACCACTTGTTCTACGGCGACGACGAGGGAAGCCCCGGCCTGGACCTGACGTTCTTCGAGTATCCGCGGGCCCGCCGCGGGACGCCGGGCGCGGGGATGGTCCATCGCATCGCCTGGCGGGTCGGAACACCTGAGGCGCTCGACTTTTGGCTGCGCCGGCTCACAGATGCCGGTGTCGCGGCCGAGCAGGCAGAAGGTCGCCTGCGGTTCGCCGACCCAGAAGGCCTCGCGCACGAGTTCCTTGTGGACTTCAGCGGCGATGCGCCGCTGACCGCCGGCCACCCCGACGTCCCAGCCGAGGTTGCTCTGCGGGGATTCGACGGGGTCCGCGCATATGCCGCTGACCCGGAGGCCAGCGCGATGATGCTCGACGAGATCCTGGGGTTCACCCGTTCGCAGACCGACTGGCAGTCACGCGGAGACCGTCGCGGATCGACGTACACCTTGGACCACGCCTCGCATGCGGGGCGCATGGGAGCAGGCGTCGTGCATCACGTCGCGTGGTCTGCGACCGCCGAAGATCATCCAGGGTGGCACCAGCGCCTGGTCGCAGCGGGCACGAACGCCAGCCCGGTGATCGACCGCTTCTACTTCAGGTCCATCTACTTCAACGAGCCCAGCGGCGTTCTGTTCGAGATCGCGACCGAGGGGCCGGGCTTCACGACCGACGAGCCACTCGACGCGCTCGGCGAGCGACTGTCGCTGCCACCCCGGTTCGAGCCGCTGCGCGATCAGCTCGAGGAATCCCTGACACCGCTTCCAAATCCTCGAGCGGGTGCGGAGCGCCGATGAGCACGCCCATGGGTGCGACCACCGAGCTCGCCGGGTTCGTGCATACCTTCGTCCCGGCGAGCGGCGATGCACGAACGCTGCTGCTCCTGCACGGAACGGGCGGAAACGAGCACGACCTCGTCCCGCTGGGGCAGGCGCTCGCGCCCGGCGCCGGGCTGCTCTCACCGCGCGGCCAGATCCTCGAAAACGGAATGCCCCGGTTCTTTCGTCGACTCGCCAACGGCGTGTTCGACATGGACGATCTGGTCGATCGCACCCACCGGCTTGCCGATTTCGTCGTCGCCGCCCGAGAGCGGTATGGCTTGACCGGCGGCCAGATGACGGCCGTGGGATTTTTGAACGGCGCGAATGTCGCCGCGAGCATGCTGCTGCTGCGACCCGAGATCCTTTCGGCGGCGCTCCTTCTGCGTGCAATGGTGCCGCTGGAACCGGACGAGCTGCCGGACCTGTCCGGCGTCCCGGTGCTGATCGCCGGTGGCAGGACCGACACGATGATCCCCTCGGACCAGACCGAACGTCTCGCGGCCCTGCTGTCGCGGGCAAAGGCGAACGTCACGGTTCACTGGTCGCCTGCGGGCCACGGCCTCGACGGCTCAGATCTGGAGGCGGGGCGCGCGTGGTTGGCATCCGCCGCAGCCGCACCCGCCTGACCCCGTGACGACAATCGGCGACGCGAGCGCCCGGAGTGGTCACGACCGGGGCCGCTCACGTCACGGGTTGTCATGTCACGGCCGCATGCCGGGAGGGCCCAGAATCTCGATGCCGTA
>JANMDV010000110.1:0-21875 GCA_031376485.1 Actinomycetota bacterium | reverse complement strand
CGGTTCGTCGACGAGATGGCGCCGCGCGACGTCGTCGCCCAGGGCATCGTGGACGCCGTCGACACCGGCCGTGGTGTGATCGCTCCCAACGGCCGCGCCGCGGTCTGGCTCGACACCGCGGCCATCGATCGCGAGAAGGGGGCGGGGTTCACCCAGGACCGCCTCGCATACGTCCACGGTCGCTACCTCAAAGCCGGCATCGACATCACGCGCGAACGCGTGCTCGTGTACCCGGTGCTGCACTACCGAAATGGAGGCCTCGCCATCGACGCACACGGACAGACCACCCTCGCGGGCGTATTCGCCTGCGGCGAGATCGCGGGCGGTGTGCATGGCACCAACCGCCTGATGGGTAACTCGCTCCTGGACACCGTGGTGTACGGACGCAGGGCCGGACGCGCCGCCGCGGAGCGAGTCCGATGAGCGCGCCGAGCTTCCTGTCGACGCCCGCCCGACCTGCGAAACCACGCGAGATCGGCCTGACCCACGTGATGGACAAGGGCCACACGCTCGACCAGATCGAGGGGCACTTCGCCGCGTGCGGCGACTACGTGGACATCGTCAAGTTGGGATGGGGCACCTCCTACGTCACGCACAACCTGCGCGACAAGATCGCCCTGTACCGCGAGATCGGGGTGCCGGTCGTATTGGGCGGCACGTTGCTCGAGGTCGCATTGGAGCAGGGCAAGTTCGACGAGTGGCGCAGCTGGGTGTCGGACCTCGGGCTGAATCATGTCGAGGTGTCAGACGGGTCGATCACGTTGGCGCACGACGAGAAGTTGGGCTATATCGAGACGCTCGCCAAGGATTTCGTCGTGCTGTCGGAGGTCGGGTCCAAGGACGCGGCGGCCGTCGTCGCCCCGTATCGTTGGGTCGAGATGATCACGGCCGAGCTTGCCGCCGGGGCGTGGAAGGTCATCACCGAGGCACGTGAGACGGGTACCGCCGGCCTCTACCGTCCGGACGGCGAGATCCGCAGCGGCCTCGTCGACGAGATCGTCCACTCGATCGACCACACCAAACTCCTGTTCGAAGCGCCGCAGAAGCAGCAGCAGGTGTGGTTCATCACGATGTTCGGCCCGAACGTCAACCTCGGCAATATCGCGCCCGAGGAGATCATCCCGCTCGAGACCCTGCGCCTGGGCCTGCGCGCCGACACCCTGGGACAGTTCAGCGAGGAGTGAGGCGTCGGTCGCAGTCGTTTCTGCGTGGGAGAGCGGCAGAGAGCGGCGCGGTGAAGTCGACCAGACCGTGATCAGCGTGTCTCGCTGCGGTGAGAGGTCCGAGAGGCTTCTGCGCCCGGGCCGCTTCGACGATCGCGGATGTCGCGCGGTCCGTCACCGAGTGCCGCCATCGCGCATGTAGTCGCGCTCCTTCGTGGTGGCCTTCGCCCAACACCCTCGGTGATGTGCATGCATCCGACGGCACGGACAGGTCATGCAAAGTTGCATGTTACGATGCGTGTATGCCGAAAACCGTTCAGATCCGCGACATCGACGACGACGTGTACGACGCGCTCAAGCGCCGTGCGGCTGAGTTTGGCCTCTCCGTCCCCGAGTATCTGCGCCGGGAGGCGGAGCGCCTTGCGGCACGACTGACCGTCACCGAATGGATCGCTCGGACGCGGCGCCGAACCACCCCGGCTGAGCGCCTCGACACGCTGGCCGCACTCGAGGAGCTTCGCGGCCCCTGGCCGGGGTGATCGTCGTTGACGCGTCGTGTCTCGGCGAGGTCCTCGTCAACGGCCCTTTCGCAGACTCCATACGTCAGCGGCTGAGCCTCGACTCGGAGCATGCCGCACCACACGTCATCGACGTCGAAGTATTCGGAACTATCCGTCGTCTCCGAATGATGGACACGATTGATGAGACCACTGCCGCGCTGGCCGTCGAAGATCTCAGCCTCTGGCCAGGAGAGCGCTTCGGGCATCGAGCACTCCTCGACCGTGCCTGGGAGTTGCGCGCAACGATTCGAGGCTGGGACGCGATGTACGTCGCTTTGGCCGAGGTTCTCGACGCGCCGCTGGTGACGCTCGACGGCAGACTTGCCAGGGCAACGGGTCCCCGCTGCCTCATCGAACTGGTTTCCTCGCGGGACATCTGATCAGTACGGCGGTCGCAGACCTTTGAACATGGGGAAGTGTTTGATGTTGAGCGTCGCCAGGTCGGCGCTTTGGAGTTTCGCGGTCGCGCCGATGATGTAGTCCACCAGGTCGATGCCGGCGCCGGATTCCATCGCGGGACTTGACAGGAAACCAAATGGTTTCCTATAATGACGCCATGGAACTGGTGTTCAAGGCATTGGCCGATCCAACTCGCCGGGCACTGCTCGACGAGTTGTTCCGTGAGGACGGCCAACCGCTCAAGGCCCTGCAGGAGCGATTCGCGATGACCCGCATCGGCGTCGCGAAGCATCTGCGCCTCCTCGAGGAGGCCGGCTTGGTCGTCACCAAGCGACGGGGTCGGGAGAAGCTGCACTTCTTGAACGCGGTGCCCATCCGGCTCGTCCACGACCGTTGGGTCAGCAAGTACACCGAGGGCTGGGTCGCCGGCCTCGCCGAGCTCAAACAGACACTGGAGCACGACATGGAGAAAGTCTTCGAGATTTACATCCGCACGACACCCGAACGGCTCTGGGAGGCCATCACGACCCCCGAGATCCGAGCCAAGTTCCAATTCGGGATGGTCATCGAGTCTGACTGGACGCCCGGATCGCCGTTCACGATGGTCCACCCCAACGCCGACGGGCCACTCGGCGAGGGCGAGAATCTCGAGGTCGACCCGCCCAGACGGCTCGTGCAATCGATGGTCGCGCTGTGGGGAGACGACGTCAAAAGCGAAGGCACCAGTCGCGTGACCTGGGAGATCGAGCCGATCGGCGACTCCTGCCGCCTGCTTGTCACCCACGACCAACTGCGCGACGGAGCGAACGACCAACTCTACGGCGGCTGGCCGATGATCCTCTCGGGTCTCAAAACCTGGCTCGAGACCGGAGAGCTTCTGACCACGCCCGGTTCGCTGATGTACGCCGGCTAAACGACAAGGAGATCACCGATGAGCGCACTTGACAAGGAGTTCACAGCGACCCTGCAGAAGAGCCCGAACAAGGGCGGCTGGACATACGTGGTCATGCCAGGGGCGGCCGAGTACTTCGGGACCCGAGGCCTCGTCAAGGTCAGCGGCACCGTCGATGGGCATCCGTTCCAAAGCTCGTTCATGGCGCTCGGCGACGGAACCCACAAACTCCCCACCAAAGCCGCCTTCCGTCAAGAGATCGGCAAGGGAGAGGGCGACTCCGTGACCATCATCCTCACAGAACGACTCGACAAGTAGCTCGTTTCGCTGTGACAGCTCGAGCGCCGCGACAACGACCGCCGGGGCCGCACAATGCGGTCCTGGCGGACCGGATCCTCGTTCGACGCGGCCCGCGCACACCACCGTTCGCGTCACACCGTTCGTTTACGGCCATACGCGGGTGGCGCGGCTGAGCCTGTCGCCCCAGCGGGCAAGGTGTGCGATGAGCTCGGGGGGCTCGTGCAGGTCGAAGTCCACGCCGAGCATGACCAGACGGGCTGCGAGCCAGTCGAGGTTGTCGTCACCGGTGCGGTATTCGCACCGTTCAGCGTCGATCGGTTGGATTTCCCCCCAGCGGGCGGACGGGTGCTCGACCATCGTCTCGGCGGACGTATGGAGGGTCAGGCGCGCTTCGTACCTGTTTGGCATATTGGCGATGCCTTGGGCGACGAAGGTGGCGGGGTCTTTGGCGGGCAGGTCGCGCCTGGTGAACCGCATGCCGGTCGAGGTGGGTCGTGTAAGCCGGTCCAGGAGGAAGGTCCGCCAGTCGTCGCGACTCGGGTCCCACGCTCGAGGTTGGCACCGGGCAAGACAACGGTACGAGGGAGGACCCTGATGGATTGGAAACTCGAGCTGGTCGCGATTCCCGTCTCGGATGTGGACCGTGCCAAGGCCTTCTCCGTCGACAAGGCGGGCTTCGTCCTGGACCATGACCATGTCGTCAGCGATGAGATCCGCTTCGTGCAGGTGACGCCGCCGGGTTCAGACTGCTCGATTGCGTTCGGTCGCGGGATCGTCGAGACCGACCCCGGTTCGGTCAAGGGCATGCAGATGGTGGTCCAGGACATCGAGGCGGCTCGCGCTGAGCTCGTCGAGCGGGGCGTCGAGGTCAGCGGCGTCGAGCACTTCCCATGGGGGGCGTTCGTCGGATTCGAGGATTCGGACGGCAACGGCTGGGCGGTCCAGCGACTGCCGCCGCGCGGTGACACCGTGGCAGACATCAACAGGGAGATCGCATGACGATCGCGGTCGAGGCGGAGAACCTGATCAAGCATTACACGGGGCGCGGTGGCGTCGTCGAAGCCGTGCGCGGGGTCGACCTCCGCATTGAGGCGGGCGAGGTCTTCGCGTTCCTCGGCCCCAACGGCGCGGGCAAGTCGACGACGGTCAGGATGCTGACCACGCTCATGACGATCACCTCGGGTTCCGCTCGCGTCGGGGGTGTCGACGTCGCCGCGGATCCCGACTCGGCGCGCCGGCTGATCGGGGTGGCATTGCAGGAGGCCGGACTCGATCCACGCCAAACCGGCCGTGAACTCTTGATCCTGCAGGCCCGCCTGTTCGGCGCGTCGCGGGCGGCGGCCGGCGCGCGTGCGCAGGAGCTCTTGGAGTTGGTCGACTTGGTCCATGCCGCCGATCGGCGCATCAAAGGGTACTCCGGCGGGATGAAGCGACGGCTCGATCTCGCCTCGGCGCTCGTCCACGAACCGCAGGTGCTGTTCCTGGACGAGCCGACGACCGGGCTCGACCCGGCGAGCCGGGTCACGATCTGGGACGAGCTGCGGCGGATCAACGAGCGCGGTACCACCGTGTTCCTGACGACGCAGTACCTCGAAGAAGCCGACCAGCTGTGTGACCGGCTCGCCATCATCGACGGCGGCCTCATCGTCGAGGAGGGCACTCCGGCGAAGCTCAAAGCCGAGCTCCGGCAGCGGCGGGGCCTGACGTCGGAGCCGACGCTCGACGACGTGTTCCTCGACGCCACCGGCCGAACCCGCGAACGCGTCGCAGGCGACGTACAGGAGGTGCAGGCATGAACCAGGCATGGGTACTGGGACAACGGGCACTGCGCGAGGCGCTCCGCACGCCTGACTCGTTGATCCCGACGGTGTTCGTCCCGCTCTTCTTCCTGGTCGTCAACGTCGGCCAGGCCGCCAAGATCTTCCCCTCGAGCTCGACCGCATTCCTGGAGGGCCAGAGCTACGCGGCATTCCAATTGCCGGTCTCGCTGCTGCTTGCGGCGTCGTTCGGCTCCGCGGCGTACTACCTGGTCGAGGACATCGAGGGCGGCTACTTCGACAAGCTCCGCGCCACTCCGATCTCACGCAGCGCGATCGTGTTCGGGCGCCTCATCGCCGAAGCCGCGAAGAGCGCCGTCATCGCGGTCGGGATGGTGCTGTTGGCGCTGCCATTCGGGATCTCGATCGCAAGCGGCTTCGCCGGCTTCCTGCTGTTGATCGCGCTGACGGCGTCGTGGGCGGTCGTCTTCGCCGGGTTCATGCAGCTCATCGCGCTCACCAGCCGCAGCGCCGCCGCGACGAACTCCGGCGGGCTGGTGTTCTTTCCATTGTTGTTCCTGACCCCGAACTTCGTTCCTCGCGAGCTCCTGACCCGACCGATGGAGATCGCCGCGACGTTCAACCCGGTCACCTACATCATGGAAGGGATGCGTGCGCTCATCCTCAAGGACCTCGACTGGGCGCAGATCGGCAAGGGCTTCGCCGTCGTCGCCGCGTTCGGCGCCGTCATGGTGGTCCTCAACGTCCGCACCATCCGCCGCTACGACTGATGCAACCGAGTGCGCGACGTGACGATGGCGCTTCGATCCTTCGACGGAGCACCACGGCGCGAGACGATCGTGTCAGTGTGTGCGGCGACCCAAAGTGCAGGCGGCCTCGGCCACCGGGTGCGTTTGGCGCTGTCCGCGTGATTGGTAATGATGTCGGCCGTGCCAGGTCCGCGCCATTTGCTCATCGCGGTTGCCGCGGGCCTGCTGATCACCTCGACGGGGGCGACCGCGGTTGACGGCCCCGATCGCCCGATGGGCGCGGTCTTTGGATGGGGACCGGAGCTTCGCCAGCAGAACCTTCCTGCGTGGCGTCCGGGTAAGAACCCGTTCACCACGGTGCAGTGGGCGCGCCAGGTCAACTCGATCATCCGCACGGCCGGGCAGAACGGAATGTGGTTCTCGGGCTCGACGGCGCTGCCGTTCGACTTGCCGATCAACCGGGTGGAGCCGAAGAAGGGCTGGTTCAACCCCGCCAACTACCTGCGCCACTTCAACGAGACCGGAATCAAGTTCGACGTCAACCTCGAGCTGCGGGTCGCGAAGCTCGCGAAGGACCGCAAGCTGCACAAATCGTGGAACATCAAGCTGAGGATCGCGGCGCGCCGCTACAACATGCTGGGCACAGGATGGCAGCGCACCGCCCTCAGCGAGATCCGCCGGATCGTTCCCAAGCACCGCAACCTGCCGTACAAGAGCTACTACACCGGTGTCGACGAGCCCATGTTCTTCCCGCCGTTCGGGCCCGCCGTCAAGTCGACGCTGGGCAAGCGATTCGTCGCCGATATCCAGCGGCAGTACGGGCAGCCTTCGCCCGCCGCCGATGCGCGTCCGACCGATGATCCGCGAGAAGGACTCAAGTGGCTCGCGTTCAACCGTTTCACCGGCGAGCGATACATCGCGCTGCGTACCGAGCAGACGCGACTGATCAAGCAGCTCGACCCGAACGGATTGGTCAGCCCCAACAGCTACGCGTTCATCGACGGATTCATCCCGTGGGACTACACGCGGTTCGGCGAGTTCGCGGATGTCATCGAGGTCGATCCGTACACCTCGTACGACGAGGTGCAGACGCCCGGACGCGGTCGCTACAACCACGGTTTCGGCACCAAGCTCTTCGCAGATCTGACCGGTGTGCGGATCCGGACGATCATTCAGGCCTTCCCGTACCGTGGTTACGACCCACAGCCCGAAGATGTGTGGACGTGGGCGACGCAGGCGCTGCGCGCCGGCGCCACCGACCTGACGTTGTACGCCGAGAACAACCCCCGCTCGCGCCGACCGAAGGTGTACGCCGGGATGCTGGCAATCGCCAAAGCGCTGCGCGGAACGCGCCTTCCTGCCGCGCCGGTCGACCCGAAGCACGTGATCGTCTATGCCACCGCAAGCGAGGCGCAAGGGCAACCGCAGAAGACGTTCGGGGAGCGGCCGCGCACGGTTGCCAATCAGCTCTACACGACGTACTCCGTCCTGGGTGAGTTGAGCCACAGCGCGTTCGTGTTCGACAGCGACACTCGCTTGGTGCGCGATCCGGCACGCCTGGCCCGCGCCACCACGATGTGGCTGCCGCGCGGCGAGACGCTGGACCGCCCGTTTGTCGATGCGGTCATCGCATGGGTGCGCTCAGGCGGAACGCTGATCGTGACCGACCCCGATGCCTTCACCCGCGCTCCCGACGGGTCGTCGCTCGCCGACCTGCGCGAAGTGCTGATCGGGGCCGCCACAGTTCCGGCCGCGGGAGGGGCGCTGACGGTGCCGGCCTCGGCGATCGCGCCAGCCGTTCCTGTGCGGCCGGTGACGGTTGCGGTGGCGGACGGGATCGCCGGCGCATTCGACCGAGTGCCATCCGGCGCCCAGGTCATCGCGACCAACGTGGACGGCTCACCGGCGGCGCTCCGCCGCGTGGTGGGGGCGGGCCAGGTGCTGGCGTTCGCCGGCGACGTGATGTTCCCTCAGACACTCAACGCGCCGGGCGAGCTCGTCGCGCTGGTCACGGCGATACAGAACTGGCGGGGCGCGTCCATGGGCGTCCCGGCTTGGCGGTATGAGATCCCAGGTAACCCGGCCCCTGGCCGCTTGCCGTGGCGCACCGCGGTGCGCCCCCTGTACTCGTCGCTACCGTAGGCGGACGGGAACGCTCGTCGAGCCCAGGCGCGTTCCGGCGGCGTTGGACGCCGTCACGACCAACAGGTAGGCCCGCCGCGGCAGCCGCCCGACGGGGACCCTGACCGAGAACCGCCCAGCAGGAGAGCGTGTGGCGACGATCGCCCGAACCGAATGCTGGGCGGTGCCCCGGGGGCGCAGCGCCAGCCGCAGTCGTGCGGGTCCACTGACGCGGCCCTGGACGATCAGGTGGTTTCCACGACGCACCACCCGCAGCACGCGGACGTTGGTGCGGATGAGTTTGCCAGTGGTCGTTGCGACCGGCTCGGGAGCAGTCACAGCGGCGACGATGGGGGCACCGGTTGCGGCGATCGCTGCTGCGATGTCGAGCGCCCCTGCGCCGTAGTCGAGGTCGAACCCGGTGGCGCCGCGGTCGGTGGCGCTCGAGCGCAGCAACTCGCGTACTCCGTCGACGGTCAGATCAGGGCGGGCTTGGCGGATCAACGCGACCGCGGCCGCGACATGCGGGGCCGCCATCGACGAGCCCGAGTACAGGCCGTACCCGCTGCCGACGGTCGACGAGATGAACACACCCGGGGCGGTCAGGTCGGGCTTGCCGATCTGCGTCGACGTGCCGTCGGGTGCTGTCCAGTTGATGAGCCCGCGGCTCGAGTTGGTCGAGATGGCGCCCGATTGTTCCGACATTCCGACGGCGATGCTCTCCGGGTAGCTCGCCGGGTTGCCGATCGTGTTGGCGGTATTGCCCGCGCCGAACACGGGGACGATTCCCATCGCGACCCACGTCTGGACCATTGGGCGAAACCACTCGTTGTTGGCTCCTGCCGCGGTCCATGAGTTGTTGATCACAGTCGGGTAATCGGCGGTGGCCGGGTCGCCGTCCGGGTCGGTCATCCACTGGGCGGCGGCAAGGAGCGTGCTGCCCGATGCCGATCCGTCGGCGCCCATGGCTTTGGCGACGATGACTGTGGCTCCCGGTGCGATGCCGACTTTGGCGCCCGTGATGTTGCGCGCGACCATCGTTCCGATCGTGTGCGTCCCGTGGCCGTTGTCGTCGTAGGGGGTGGCCTGCCCGCCGACGAAGTCCTTCCAGCCGGCGATCGCACCTGCCAGCTCAGGGTTGCTCGCATCGACACCGGTGTCGATGCTGCCCACGCGCATCCCCGTGCCCGTCAAGCCGTACCGGCTCCACACGTCGGGTGCGTTGACCGCGCCGACGCCCCAGCTTTCCTGACCCGCCGCTTCGGCGGTCCCGGCAACGGTGATCTGGGGATCAAGCGCGATCGATGCGACGCGGGGGTCGTTACGAAGGGACGCCAGTTCGCTCGCGTCGACCGACGTGCTGAGCGCGTTGACCAACCAGAACGATCGGCTCGGGCCCCGCAACTTGGCGCGCACAGAATCCTGACTGTCTCCCGCGGTCTTGCGGAGGGAGCGGATGAGTTCGGACGGCCGACCTCGGTGCGATGTCCGCGCGACCTGTGCCGTGAGCGTGATCACGACGGGGACTTCCGCGGCGCTCGCCGCGACCCTCGAGTCGACATCCTCATCGACATTCGCCGCGCGAGCCGGCCCTGGGGTGACCGACACGCATGTGAGCGCAAGAAGAGTTGATGCGAGGGTCGCGACAAAGCGGCATCCATGCCGCGCCCCCGGACGATCCATGTCCGAGTTCATGCCTCACCTGTATCGGTCCGGCGTCGGCAGTCCTCATCGCGCACGATGCGTGAGAGGCTGTAAAAACGTCATGTGACGGCAGAAGTCGGCGCGGTCGGTGCGCACCGTTATGCTTGGTGCATGCCAGTGTTCATCTGTCCAGGCTGTGGCCGCAGGACCTCGGGGGACCGCCACCACGGCCATCAGCCGCGTGGCTGCGCGTCGTGCGGCTTCGGGTTCTTGTTCGAGCTGCTCGACGACTACTACCCCAGCCCCAAGACCGCGCTCGTCGTCTGCAGCGGCGATCGCAAGATCCTGGCCGCAGGGCATGCCGCGGCAGCGGTGACCGGGTACCACGAACGCGACCTGCTCGGGCACGATGTCGTCCAACGCCTCGAGCTGCGCTTCTCACAGGACGACCCCTCGGAGCGAAGCCTGGAGTGGGGGGTGCGTGTGATGGGTGTTGACTGCACGTTTCGGCCCAAGGGCATGGAGGACGACCGACCTGCGACCGCGGATTTCTTCCCCGCGTATGACGGCGACGGAGGCCTGCTCGTGGCAATCACGCCCAAATAGTGGAACGTCGTCGGCTCGGACACACCGACCTCGAACTGTCGGTCATCGGACTGGGCACCTGGGTATTCGGCGGTCGGTGGGGCGGTGCCGACGATTCCGACTCGGTCGCTGCGTGCCATGCATCGCTCGACGCCGGTGTCAACTGGATCGACACTGCCGACATCTACGGGCAGCACCGGGCCGAACGGATTGTCGGCAAGGTGCTCAAGGAACGACGCGAGGACGTCATCGTCGCCACCAAGTGCGGCGTGGCGTGGACCATGGATCCAGCCTTCCGCATCTGGCGCGAAGCGAGCGCCGACTACATCACCGCGGCCGTCGACCGCAATCTCACCGCGCTCGGCATCGACACCATCGACCTGTACCAGGTGCACTGGCCGGTCAAGGATGTTGCCGCGCAAGAGACGATGGGCGCGATGCTCGACCTCAAGCAAGCCGGCAAGATCCGGGCGATCGGGGTCTCCAACTATGCGGCGGATGACCTGGCTGCGGCAGGCGCCGCCGGGCCGCTCGACAGCTTCCAGGTGGGCTACCACATGATGCGACGAGAGATCGAGCGGGCGGAGCTTCCCTGGTGCGGTGCCAACGACGTCGGCGTGTTGGCCTACGGCCCGCTCGCGCATGGGATGTTGACCGGCAAGATGACCGCATCGACCACGTTCGCCGCCGACGACTGGCGTCGCGACAGCGAGCTGTTCACCGACGATGCGTTTGCCGAACGAATCGTGGTCGCTGACGAGCTCGCGCAGATCGCGGACGCGTCGGGTCGGCCAGGCGGGGTCGCGGAGCTTGCGGTCGCGTGGGTGCTTCGCCGCCCCGAGGTCACGTCGGCGATCATCGGCGCGCGTGACGCCCGGCAGGCGGCCGCCAACGCGGCGCTCGGCGAACGGCCGCTCACCGATGACGAGGCCGCAGCCATCGACGCCGTCCTGGACCGGCACCCCGCCGCGTCACGGCACTACGGTCACGGCGAACCACCCGATCGCACCGACTGACGATCGCGAGATATGTTCGGATCGTGTGAACCGTTTGACTGCCGTCCGGGACATCTGACACCATAATTGCCAATGGCCATGCAGGGCCCACTACGCAGGAAGACGGATCTTCGCCCAAGGTCGGCGTTGTTCGGCCCCACGCCTGGTGCCATCGAGCCGGTCGACCGGGAGTCGTTCCTCAAATCGCTTGACCATGCGCTGGACGCCTCGCGGCGCGGGCGGCGGTTTGTCACGCTCATCGTCGTTGACGTCCAAGACCCCGTGACGGAGGCCGTCATCGCCAAGCTTTCGGCGATCGTGCGTCACATGATCCGCGAGACGGACGCAATGTGGCGGACCAGCGTCAGGTCGTTGACCGTTTTACTCGCGGATGCCGACGGCCCGAGCGCCGAGCCCGCCGTCGCGCGGCTACGGCTGCGGCTGCGGGCCGAGTCCCCATCCGCCTTGGCGATCGGACGGGCCACTGCCGCCCCCGGAATCGACCCGATGGAGCTGATTGACCTGGCGAAGTCGGACCGGCGGACGATGGAGCCCCTCGGGGCTGAGGAATAGTCACGGGCCCTCTGGGACCACGCTGAAACGACTGCACCCGTTTGGCGGCTGCAAACCGCAGCCCAACGACGTGGCCGAGATCGCCGTTGCAGCAGTCGCAGCGAGTCTCGGCGACACCGCCTGAACTGGTTTTGCTTCGGAATGAGACGTTCGTATTTCCCGCGGCCGGGGCGAGCCCCGCTCCGGGCCGCTTCGCTCGCCATCCGGCACAGCAGTTATTTCTGCGCGGACCCTATGTGCCGCGCCATCGGGGGTTGACGTAGTCCCATTGCAGGTGTTGGGTCATCGCGTATGGGATGAGCATGGACGCGGCGGGGATGCGTCGTCGCCTGGCTCGGTGTTGCTGGCGGGGGGTGGGTGGTGGGGGGATGAGCCACCGCGCGTGGGTGTACCAGCGGCGCATCGTGCGGGCGGAGGGCGCCAGGGCGTGGCGGGCGCGTCGCTCCTGGATCACCTGGCGGGGGTCGTGTCCGGCCGCGAACCGTTGCTTTGCTTCGTTTCTGAGGACAGGCCATGAGTATGAGCCGGGCCGTCGCGCGCGACGCCGGCGGTCTGGGTTTGGCGTATGTGTGTGCGTAGTGCGGCTGCGCGTCGAACGTTCAGGGTTCCGGTCGCGATCCACATCTCGGCGAGGTGGTCGGCGAAGGCGGTGCCGTCGTCGTCGCGCAGGTACCGGTCTGATGCGTGTGTGTCGAATAGCCATACCGCGACGCCGTGGGTGAGGTGAACGAGCCGTCGTGGCTCCTGGTTGGCGCGAGTCGCGCAGATCGCGCACGGCGGACCGCCACCCGGCGGGCCACCACCCTGATCGGCCTCGTTGCGCTCACCTGGGGTTTGTGACCTTGTCCCGCCATCCCGATCTTCGTCGTTGCTCATATGCGGATCGTGCCCGATCAACCCGTTACGGCGCACCACGCATGTGTGCCAAATGTGTCACGACTTCGTGTCGCTTGATGTCACCATTGACCACGAGAAACCCAGCCGAATGGCTCTTTAAGGGTGCCTCGTTCGACGGCGGCGGTGGGCGGCGGGAAGCTCCAGCCCGTTGAGGGCGGTCGTGTGGCGCCCCACGGCAAGGTGTGGTTGGTGGCGAGGCTGAGAGATCACATGCGCCGTCCGCGCGGCAGGCGGCACGGCACCCCGGCGACCACGGACGTACATCGGTGGCGACGCCTGGTGCGCGCCTCCGTTGAAATCCGGGTCTGAGGTCCAGCGCGCCTGGAGTGCCCGCGATTACCCCTGGCCAGACGCTCCCCCTCGATGTTCGTGGCCGGGAAATGGTCCTCCACGCACCGGATCGCCGCTGATGACGCGCGTCTCGTTGTCGCGCACGCGCGGCTCGTAATGCGCAAAGAAGACCTTGCCGACCAGGTCCCGCCGGCTGCGCACGCCCGTCTTCTCGAACACGCTCTTGAGGTGCTGCTGGACGGTGTGGGGCGAGACGCAGAGGCCCGCGGCGATCTGCGTGGTTGAGTCTCCCCGCAGGACGAGACGGGTGACGTCCTGCTCGCGATCGGTCAGCTGGTAGGCCGCCATGAGCAACGGCGAAATGCGGGCCGGGTGGGCGGGCTCGACGATCACCGCGACCCGCCGTGCGCCGTCGGCGACGAGCGCGGCGCCGTGGAGGACCATCCAGCGGCCTTCGCGTGAGAGCACGCGCGCGAATGCGATCTCGCCCGGCGACTCCCTGTTCTCCGCGGTCCGCAACGCGCGGGCGGCCACCGCGAGCACGGACGGGGGGAGCTTGCCTCGCCGTTCCCAGTCGCCGTCGGGAAGCTCCGACAGCCAGCGCTCGACCCCGGGGGTGAGCGACTCGACGCCCCACTGCTCGGTCAGGACGACCAGGCCCGGAGCATCGTGACCCTCGGGGTGTGTGGCTTCGCCGACCAGCAGCGCGCGCTGGGCGCCTTCGGCGAGGTGTGACGAGACGCCATGCAGGAAGTCCATCTCGTCGGCGTCGAAGTGAGGCTCGTCCGGCTCGCGGTACAGGCCGAGCATGCCCCATGCCACTCCCGCCTGGGTGCGGAGGGCCACCAGCAGTTCCTGATCGGCTCCGTACGGACGCATGTATTCGTTCCAGGCCACGCTGCGACTGGGATCTCCGTCCGTCGCCTCGTGCAACGTCGAGATCCCGCGGTCGGAGCGAGCCACGTCGGACATCTTATGAGCGTCGTCCTGGTAATACTCGTGCGCGAGCCACTCGGACGGGATCTCCAGGATCTCGTCCTGGTAGTGGCTCGTGGCCAGCAGCGACGCGGGATCGAGCGTGAACCAGCAGGGCGACATGTAGTGCGGGACCTCGCTCGCCAGAATGTCGGTTGACGCTCTCCACAACGTCACAAGGTCCAGGCCTTGGCCGGCAAGCCCCGCGATGTGGTCTTTCGCCCGCGCTTTCGAATACACGCTCACGGGCCCATGCTACGCGCGCTCGCGCGCTACGGAATGCCACCTTTCTGGCAGTGACGGGAGGCGGCCGACGGTTTACCGTCGGCTGCGATGGGATCAGGGGCGCACACACCGGAAGAACTCGAAGTCCTGTTTGAGGATGCGTTCATAACCCGCGACCGCGCCGCGCTGGCGGAGCTGTTCGAGGATGGAGCAGTGTTCGCGGCGGGCGATGGAGTTCACGCGCGTGGCGGGCGGGAGATCGCCCGCATCGCCACAACGATGTGGAACTGCGACACGACCTACATCGCCGATCCAAGGCGGGTGTTTCAGGCACGCGACACAGCTCTGGTCGTGGCTGAGCAGAGCATCAATGTCGTGCGACGCGCAGGTGACGGCGTGTGGCGCTTCGCAATCTCGTTTCTCGTATCCGACCACACGACACAAAGGAGCAGTGATGACCCAGAGGCCACATGAGACGATGACCCAGGAGCCGGTTGCGATCCCCACGAATGGGGGGGAGGCGCGCTGGTGGTTCGGGGCCCTCGCGGTGATCAAGGCGACCGCCGCCGACACCGGCGGGCAGCTCGCGATCATCGAGGTGACGGAGGCGCCCGGCGCTGAGGCTCCGTTGCACGTACACCATCGCGAGGACGAGGCCTTCTGGATTCTCGAGGGGGACGTCACGTTCGAGGTCGGCGATGTTGTGATCGAGGCGCATGCAGGCGACTACGCCTTCGGCCCGCGTGGCGTCCCGCATCGCTACACAGTGGGCGACGCCGGTTGCCGGATGCTGTTCATTCTCACGCCCGGCGGGTTCGAGGACCTGGTCATCGCGATGAGCGAGCCCGCCCGCAGCCGCACGCTGCCCCCGGCACCTGACGGGCCGCCCGACATGGAGCGGATGATGGCCGCCGCGAAGGCTCACGGCTGCGAGGTGCTCGTCTGAGTCGACCACGAGGGCAGGCGGCGGGCCGTTGATGGTGGCGTGATGTTTCCGTTCTCGGCCGGCAGCTTTGCGCGTGCAGGCGCGGCCACTCCTGCGCTCTGGCCAACGGGGAGCGGCAGACGCACATGCATGTGGTCGTCGTGGTGGGCAGCGACCTCGATGACGCGTTTCCTTCCGGCAGCGCTCAGGTCGGTGTGCGGACCCACCACGATGAGGACGGCTCCGGCTGCGACGAACCGGTCAACGAGCTGCTGGGATCGTTCCAGGTCGACATCGTCGATCCCTCGTGGGGGAGTCTCGCGACCGTCCCAGCGCGGGTAGTACACATCAATGTCGCGGCCGTTTTGATGTGACGCGTGCCCGAGTCCACCGTACCGAGGCCCGAACGGTCCGCCGTGCGGTCGGCTGAGGTCACCGACGACGACGCGCGCGGCATCGGGATCGGCGGTGCGGTAGTCCTGGATGACGCACAGGGTGGTGCGCACCAGCCGATCCGTTCCCCATCGTCGCCACGCTGGACTCGACAGTGCGCGTCTGGCGGGATCGTAGGTCAGATGGTGTGGGCCGCTGGGCGGCAATTGCACGCCCCGGCGCAGGCTGCCGCCGTTGGTGCGACCGACGGCGACCGATGCCCGCCACGCGATCGGTGAGTCGTAGACGCCGACGGCCGGTTCGCACCCCGTCAAGGCGAGCGCTGCCAGCGCGATGCTGATTCCCGTCGGCACGGGTGGAATCTTGGCTGGTCCGAGTACTCGGCGCAAACGACGGTGCAGCATGCGGTCGGGCGAGCGTCCCGGTCGGCATGATGAGTGGATGTCGACGGATCACGATGAGACCCAGGCATGGAACACCCGGTTTGCTCAACCCGGCTTCTTCTTCGGCACCGCGCCGAACGCGTTCCTCACACGCACCATCGACCTGTTGGCCCCCGGCCAGTCTGTGCTGGCCGTCGCTGACGGCGAGGGCAGGAATGGCGTGTTTCTCGCCGAGCGTGGCATGAGCGTCACATCGTTCGACATCTCGGACGTGGCGGTCGGCAAGGCAGCTGCTCTGGCGGCCCAACGAGGGGTCGCACTCGACGCACATCTGGCGAGCATCGACGCATGGGAATGGCAGCCGGAGCGCTTCGACGCGGTCGTAGCGATCTTCATCCAGTTCGCTCCGCCCGACGTCCGCGCACAGGTGTTTGCCGGCATGCTCCGCACGCTGCGCGTCGGAGGGTTGCTGCTCCTTCAGGGCTACACGCCGCGCCAGCTCGAGTACCGGACCGGTGGTCCGCCGTTCGAGGAGAACCTCTACACCGAGCAGATGCTACGCGAGGCATTCGCCGTCCATGACATCCTGTCCCTGCGCGAGCACGACGCACATGTGGCAGAGGGAAGCGGCCATCACGGCATGTCGGCGTTGATCGACTGCGTCGTTCGCACGCGCTGATCCGGACAGTTGTCCCCTGGTCGCGGGGTGACGGTGGGCGGATGATGAGCGCACGACCAACTTGAGGAGGCCGAACAATGCGCGTCGGGATCGTTGGAGCGACTGGGCTCATCGGGCGGCGGGTCGTGACCGGCCTGGTTGAGCGGGGTGACGAGGTGGTCGCTCTGCTGCGCGGTGACGCACAGGTTGCGGGTGCGCAGGTCGTGGTGTGGGACGGCACCGGCTCGGTGCCGGACAGTGCATTCGACGGGTGCCAAGCGGTGATCAACCTGGCGGGCGCCCCGATCAGTCGCCGTTGGAACGACGAGGTCAAGCGCGAGATCGTCTCGAGTCGGGTCGACCTGACCGGCAGCGTCGTTGAGGCGCTCAGGAGTAGTGGATCGACCGTATTGGTCAACGCGAGCGCCGTCGGGTACTACGGCAGCCGCGAGGAGGAGGTCGACGAGTCGGCCGCGCCGGGACGCGGGTTCCTGGCCGATGTCTGCCAACGATGGGAGGCCGCAGCGCTCAGGGCCGAGACGCATGGAGCCCGGGTCGTCATGCTTCGCACGAGCGTCGTCTTGTCGGCCGACGGCGGGGCGCTCCCGCAGATGGTGACCCCGACCAAGTTGGGTCTGGGCGGTCCCATCGCGGGCGGGCGCCAGTGGTTTCCGTGGGTACACATCGATGATGCCGTCGGTCTGGTGCTGCGAGCGGTCGACGACGCCGCGATAAGCGGCCCCGTCAACGTGGTGTCGCCCGGCATTCTGCGCCAGGGTGAGTTTGCCAGGGCCCTGGGCCATGCGCTCCACCGGCCGGCACTGACACCGGCACCCGGCTTTGCGATCAAGCTGATGCTTGGCGAAGGCGCCCAGATCATCACCCAGGGGCAACATGCCGTCCCGCGCGCCGCGCTCGACGCGGGCTACGACTTTCGGTTCACGACCGCTGCCGTCGCCCTAGCGGACTTGTTCGGCGAATCAGACTGAGTTTTCCTCGGGGAACAGGCGCTTGAGTTCGCCTTCGAGCACCAGCCACGTCTCGCGGACGTATGTCGTCGCGACGTGGTAGCGGGCTCCGGGCAGGCTGCGCACCAGCTTGACCATGTCCTGATCGGGTCGTCGCTGCTCCTGCAGGTCGGCCAGCATGTTGCGGTACTCGCCGATCATGTGGGCCATCTCGAAATGCTGGACCATCTGCTGGTCGAGGAGACGGTCGACGACCGCGTACGGGTCAATTTCGGGTTCGCTGCTCACGCGGGCGATGCTACCCTCTCGTCACTCGGGGGATTAGCTCAGCTGGGAGAGCGCCGCGTTTGCAACGCGGAGGTCGTCGGTTCGATCCCGTCATCCTCCATCCGCGAGAACCGTTTAGTAGGGCCGGTTTCCGGCCTTCGGACGGAACACCCGCGAGGGCGGAAATGGTCGTGGACCTCCACTCGACCTCCACCCACCGGGCGCAGCTGGACCGCCGAGGGTGTTCCAGCGCTCGGCCCAGACGCCATCGGATAAAGTCGGCGAAACGACAAGCATGGAGGATTGCGCCATGAGCATTGTTGTCCGTTTCAATCCCAAGGGCCTGACCGCCGAGAAGTACGACGAGACCACCCGTCAGTTTGAGGAGGCTGGTCTCGAGTTTCCCCCAGAGGGACTGGACTACCACGTCTGCTTCGGGTCCGACGGGAACCTTCGCGTCAGCGAGATCTGGGACTCGAAGGAGCAGTTCGAGGCCTTTGGCAAGCGCCTGATGCCCCTGTTAGCGGAAGCCGGGATTGAGTTTTCGGGCGAGCCGGAGATCCTGGAGGTCCACAGCATCATCAAGCGCTAACGCTCGCGCGTTTCGACCAAACCCGTCCGCCCTACCAGGCCGAGCCACTGTGCGAAGGCGAACGGCAGGGCGTCCGGCCCGCAGCGGTCAGGTGCTTGGCGACGTCCTTCATCGCGGCGGCGAACGCCGACGCCAGCTGGCTGGCCTGGGTCTCGGCGATGCGGAGGCGGGCTTCGTTCATCCCAGGTGTCAGAACCGCTTGGGTGAGCGGTGTACTCAATTCAGTCGGCTTGACGCCGCTTCTCTGAAGGAGGAGTATCGATCCAACCTGCGAGGAAGGAGTGCGAATGGCCCGGAAGTACATCGATTGTCGAGAAGTCCCCAGCGAGATGAACTGCACCGTTGCGATCGCGGCCGACTCCGAGGACGAGCTGGTCGAGGCCGCCGTGCAGCACGCGGTGTCGGTCCACTCCCACGAGGACACCCCGGAGCTTCGGGACATGGTCCGCGAGGGGGTCAAGGACATGGAGGGCGCGGTCGCATAGTCAAGAGTAAGAAGGCACTACCTCCGTGCGCTTTCGTGAGGACGAGCCCACGGGGCCCGCCTCGGCCCGGAGGGCCTCAGGCCTTGCGGGCTCGGCGAACGGAGTTCATTCACTCCCAGGTGGTCAGACTTGGTTGGGCAAAGTCCCTACGGCAGAGGGGTGAACGTAAAGCTGCGGACGACCACCTCGACGGGGCGGCCGTCGGTTGGGGGTCTCCCGCCCGGGAGCCAGAGGTTCATGCGAGGGGTCTCGTCGCCCGCCGGGGGGACGTCGGCGCCGGAGTAGGTCCACGTCGGGACGGAGCCGGTGGAACTCGTAAACGCGACGCTCCCGGGAGTCCACGTGAAGCCGTGCTGGGATGAAGGCGACGCCGGTTGCAGGAACGGCCGCAAGTGGCCAGGGGCGTCGTAGGGTTGCACGACGTACTGGGCATTCGTCGCGGCCAACGGGTTGCCCCAGCGTGAGAACTCGATGTCGACCTCGCGGTTGGCGAAGCCGACCGTATTGCTCCATGTAAAGAGGCCGAGCACGGCGTTGGGGTCGATCGTGTCGAGCCGTGAAGCGACGTTCCAGGTGTATGTGCCGTGGCCGAGGCTACGGGCACCGATGACCTCCGACGTCCACCACTTGCCTTTGCGGCGTGTGATCTTGAGGTGCAGGCGCCCTTCGGCGTCCACCCAGACGTTGTCGAGCGAGTCCGAGAAGTAATTCGGTCCAGGGCCGACCTTTGCGTTGCTCGCCTTGACGACCCACGTCTCGCCCGAGAACTGGATCGTCCGCGCTGTCGCCTGCGTCGCGCTGACGGCCGACACCGCCGTCAGCACCGCGACGATCAAAAGCCGTGATTTCAGCATCCGTGCCTCCTGTCAGCGCGGCGCCGATCGCCCCTGCGCCTCTGAGGGTACCGTGTGTTCACTGCGACGCGAAGGACATTGCTCGAGATCGGTCGAGACGCGCTGTTCCCGACAGGGCGATCCCTCCGTCGAGCGTTCGGCATATGCCACAGGAACGCGCCGAGAATGACGGTACCGTCGGACGCAGCCGGTCGTCACAACGACGTCCGGCCAGGCGCTTAAGCTCACCGTTGTCGAGGTCCGTCGTCGCGACGCTCCTGCTCGGACGAGGCCCCAGAAACGGCAAGGAGACCTCTCGTATGCGTTTGTTCCCCCTCGTGCGATCACCAAGAATGACCGGGCTCGTCCTCGTGGCCCTGTTTGCGTTGCTCGCGACGGTCGTCTCGACCGCCTCCGCGGTCACCAACCCGGACCTGCAGCCGGCGTGTGGCACCAAGGTCGTCATGGTCCTCGACGAGTCGGGATCGATCCAATCCACGCCGGGCGCCGAGAGCGCTGTCCGCAGCGCTGCCAACGCATTCGCGAGTGGCCTGGCCGATACCGGCTCGCAGCTTGCCGTCATCGAGTTTGGCTCGGCGGCCAAACGGATCTTCAACTACACGAACGTCACGTCTGGAGTGGGTGGAAGCCTCGCGACGACGTTCCAACCGTACTTCAGTGGTACGGCAACCCCGGCCGACGTGTACGACTCGCCATCGCAGACGGGAGTCTGGACCAACTGGCAGGACGCGCTCGAGGAGGTCAGACTCCTGAACGACGCGTCGGGGGTCGCGCCCCTCGTCGTCTTCATCACCGACGGCGACCCGACCGCGATCAACACGGCCACCGGCGTGTTGGAGGGCGTCGCCAACGCAACCGCCCTGACGCCGGCCATCGTGCAGGCGGACGCCGTCAAGACGCAGGGCAGCCACATCCTTGCCGTGGGTGTGGGCGCCGCCCTCAACAACGCGGCGAGCCTTGCTCGTCTTACCGCGATCTCGGGGCCTGACACCGTCACCGACGCCGCGTCCGTCGACCTGGCGAGCACCGACGTCTTGGCGATCGCCGACTTCGCCAGCCTCCCGACGGCGCTGCCGACTCTGGTCAACGCACTTTGCCAGTCGTCCGTGACGCTCACCAAAGTCATCGACAACGGCCAAGGGCCCGTGCCGGGTGGCGCGGGATGGCAGTTCGACGGCAACGTCAGCACCGCGACCGGCAGCTACACATGGCTTGCCCCGAACCCGGGCGCAGCGGGTCCACGGAGTGCCGCCACCGGAGCAGAGAGTGCCGCCACGTTCCAGTGGAAGCCGTCGGTGGCGACGAGTTCCACGATCACGCTGACCGAGGTCGAGCGCCAGGGGTACCGGCTGGCCGGAGTGACCTGTCAGGTCACGAGCCCGTCTGCCCAGACCCCCGTCTCGCTCCCGGTCGTTGTGACCGGCACGACGTTTCGCGCGACGCTCGGCACAACCGATGTCGTCACGTGTGTCGTCAGGAACATCAAGATCAATCCGGCGCTGACGATCGCGAAGACTGCGACGCCCGCGGTGGTGAGTCCGGGCGCCACGGTGACGTGGACGGTGACGGTCACCAACACCGGTGACGTCGAGCTGGCGAACGTCGTCGTCACAGATCTGATCGCCACCGGGTGTCAGACCCCGGCGACGCCTGCGTCCCTGGGGGTCGGCGCGAGCATTACGCTGACCTGTGCCACACAGAACGTCACCCAGCCGATCACCAACACCGCGACCGTCACCGCGACCGATCCTCAGGGCACGCCGCTGGCCCCGACAAACGCGACGGCGACGGTGACGGTGACGATCCCGCCGGTAACCGTGGCGACCCCGCCGGTGGTTCCGCCTGCGCTTCCCGTTGTCGACGTCCCCGCGCCGAGTGGTGGCACCATCGGTGTACCGCAGGCGACGCTGGGAATCGACAAGCGGGGTCCGTCCGCCGCTCGGGCCGGACAAGTGATCACGTACCGGATCAAGATCACCAACACCGGCTCGGTCGTCGCCCGGGACGTGGTGATGCGCGACCGCGTCCCGACCGGGATGGCGCTCGCCGCCAAGCCCGCCGGTGTCCAGCTCGTCAAGGGCGTCGCGATCTTTACGGTCGGGACCCTGGATCCCGGGGCGTCCAGCACGATCCTCCTGAAGTTCCGGATCGACCGTCCGGTGGTCGGGATACGGACGAACGTGGCAACCGCGAGCGGCTCGAA
>JANMDV010000085.1:0-24756 GCA_031376485.1 Actinomycetota bacterium | reverse complement strand
CCTGCCGTGGTGCATTGCTCGACAGTGTGCTAACTTTCCCGGTTGCGCTTGTACCGCCCTTGCCTTCCCCTCGCCCCCCTCAAAAAGCTCATGTCAGGAGGTCTCAGGACTTGAGCACCCTTAAGCCTGCCCGTGTTCGACGCTCTTTTTCGCGCCTCGACAAGGTCCTTGAAGTTCCGCATCTGATCAACATCCAGCGGAAATCCTACGAATGGTTCCTCAATGAGGGACTGCGCGAAACGATCAACGACATCTCGCCGATCATGGACTTCACCGGAACCCTCGCCGTCGACTTCGGCTCCTACACCCTTGGTGGGTGGCAGCCGGGGGAGCCGTTCGAGTACATCCAGGCAAACAACGCGATCAAAGAATGTCGCGAGAAAGACCTGACCTACGCGGCGCCGCTGACGATCGAGGTGAGCTTCGTCAACCAGGAGACCGGCGAGATCCGCCGCCAGAAGGTGTTCATGGGCGACCTCCCGCTCATGACCGACTGGGGCACGTTCATCATCAACGGCACCGAGCGCGTGATCGTCACGCAGCTCGTGCGCTCGCCGGGTGCCTATGTGATGGAGCCCAAGGACCGCGAGAAGCAGGTCTTCATCGCCAACCTCATGCCGGCACGCGGGTCGTGGCTGGAACTCGAGGTCGACAAGAAGGGTCTCGTCAACGTCCGCATCGACCGCAAGCGCAAGCTGCCGGTCACCACGCTCCTGTTTTCGCTGGGCTACACGCGGGACGACATCCTGAACCTGTTCCCGCACCCCACGGACAAGGCGCGCTCCAACCCCTTTATCGAATGGACGCTCGACAAGGATCCGATCGAAGGCGAGCCCGTCAAGGGCAACAAGAAGAGCCTCAAGGAGATCGAGGTCATCGCCGTCGAGATGCAGGCGCTGTACGTCCAGATGCAGGCATCGCACGCCGATGAGAAGGCGCGCTTGCAGACCGACATCGAGAAGCTCGAGAAGAAGATCGAGCAGCGTGCCGGCGAGACCATGCAGCACGCCCTGATCGAAGTCTTCAAGAAGCAGCGTCCGGGCGAACCGCCGACCGTGGACACGTCCCGGTCGCTGGTGCGGTCATTGTTCTTCGACGCCAAGCGCTACGACCTGACCAAGGTCGGCCGCTACAAGCTCAACGCACGCCTCGGCTCGGACCTGCCGACGTCCGTCCGCACGCTCGTCAGCCCCCGGTTCACCGGTGGGGTGGGCGGGATGAGCGACGACCTCGTGCGGCTCATCCGGGAGCTGGTGGACCTTCCGATCCGTAACGGCCTGCCGGAGGAGTCCAAGGATTTCGCGGCCGACGCCGCCATGCTTCCGCGCGACGAGCTGTCGCGCCAACTCGACGAGTACGAGCACTTCGGCAACCGCCGCCTACGGACGGTCGGCGAGCTGATCCAAGAGGCCTTCCGGGTCGGGCTCTACCGCATGGAGCGCGTCGTGCGTGAGCGCATGAGCACCGAGGACCCCGACGCCATCACGCCGCAGACGATCATCAACATCCGTCCGGTCGTGGCGGCCCTCAAGGAGTTCTTCGGCTCGTCGCAGCTGTCGCAGTTCATGGACCAGACCAACTCGCTCGCCGGTCTGACGCACCGCCGTCGCCTCTCGGCACTCGGCGCCGGTGGCCTGACCCGCGAGCGCGCCCCCATCGAGGTGCGCGACGTCCACACCACCCACTACGGGCGCATGTGTCCGATCGAGACCCCGGAAGGGCCGAACATCGGCCTGATCGGGTCGCTGTCGAGCTACGCGACGATCAACGAGTACGGCTTTATCCAGACCCCGTACCGCAAGGTCGTCAAGGGCGCCGTCACCGATGACGTCCACCGCCTCGACGCGACGCAGGAAGAAAACAAGATCATCGCCCAGGCCAACGCCGAGATCGATTCCAAGGGCAAGCTCGTCGGGCCTGTGCTGTGCCGTCGGGGCGGCGAGCCGGTCATGGCGAACCCCGTCGACGTGGACTTCATGGACGTGTCGCCCGAACAGATCGTCTCGGTCGCGACCGCGCTCATCCCGTTCCTCGAGCACAACGACGCCAACCGCGCACTCATGGGCGCCAACATGCAGCGTCAGGCGGTCCCGTTGATGATCACGGATGCCCCGTTGATCGGTACCGGCATGGAGCGTCGTGCCGCCATCGACACCGGTGACGTCGTCGTCAGCAAGGTCGACGGTACGGTGGTGTCGGTCGACGCGACCCACATCATCGTTGAGGACCGCAAGGGCGAGCTGTTCCGCGCGGACTTCGAGAAGTTCACGCGCTCCAACCAGGGCACGATGATCCACCAGAAGCCGATCGTGCGGATGGGGCAGAAGGTCGCCGACGGCGATGTGCTGGCCGACGGTAGCTCCACCAGCAATGGTGAGCTGGCACTCGGCAAGAACATGCTCGTGGCGTTCATGAGCTGGGAGGGCTACAACTTCGAGGACGCGATCATCGTGTCTGAGCGCCTGGTCAAGGACGACGTGCTCTCGTCGATCCACATCGAGGAGTACGAGATCGACGCCCGTACCACCAAGCTGGGCGCCGAGGAGATCACCCGCGACATCCCCAACCGCTCCGAAGAGTCGCTTCGCGACCTGGACGAGCGCGGCGTGGTGCGGGTCGGTGCCGAGGTCACCTCGGGCGACTTGCTCGTCGGCAAGGTCACGCCGAAGGGTGAGACCGAGTTGACCGCCGAAGAGAAGCTGATCCGGGCGATCTTCAAGGAGAAGGCGGGGGAGGTCCGCGACACGTCGCTCAAGGTCCCTCACGGCGAGGGCGGCAAGGTCATCGACGTCAAGACGTTCAGCCGCGAGAACGGCGACGATCTGGCACCGGGCGTCAACGAGTTGGTGCGGGTGTTCGTGGCCAAGCGGCGCAAGATCGCCGAAGGCGACAAGCTGGCGGGCCGTCACGGCAACAAAGGCGTCATCTCCAAGATCGTTCCCGAGGCCGACATGCCGTTCCTGGAGGACGGCACGCCGATCGACATGATCTTGAACCCGCTCGGTGTGCCGAGCCGGATGAACATCGGCCAGATCCTCGAGACGCACCTGGGATGGGTCGCAAACTACGGCTGGCACGAGGACGGCACGGGCAACGGCGAGGCGCCTGAGCGTACGTTCATCGCGACGCCCGTGTTCGACGGTGCAACGCCGGCGGACGTCGACCAGGCGCTCATCGACTGGCAGGCGAGCCACCCGGACACGCCGATCAAGTTCAACATCGACGGAGCAGACCGTCAGGGACGGCGCTGCTCGGGCAAGCTGCAGCTCTTCAACGGCCGGACCGGCGAGCCGTATGACGGCACGATCACCGTCGGCTACATGTACATGCTCAAGCTCCTCCACCTGGTCGACGACAAGATCCACGCCCGTTCGACGGGCCCTTACTCGCTCGTCACCCAGCAGCCGTTGGGCGGTAAGGCACAGTTCGGTGGTCAGCGGTTCGGTGAGATGGAGGTGTGGGCACTCGAGGCGTACGGCGCCGCCTACACGTTGCAGGAGATGCTGACCATCAAGAGCGACGACACGGTCGGACGCGTCAAGGCGTACGAGGCCATCGTCAAGGGCGAGAACATCCAGGAGCCCTCCATTCCCGAGAGCTTCAAGGTGCTCGTCAAGGAGATGCAGAGCCTCGGTATGGACATCAAGATCGAAGGCGATAGCGGCGAGGACATGCGCCGTGACGACGATGACGATCTGATCCGCGCGGCGGAGGAGCTGGGCATCGACCTCTCAGGCGGCCTCGGTGTCGGTCGCGCCGAGCTGGAGGAGGGCGAGGCGGCCATCGGTGACGGCGACGCGCCCGAGGCCGTTCCCGTACCGGATGACGCAGAGGTCCCAAGCGAGGCAGACGGGGCTCCGGAGTAACGGACCGCTCCGCGCCGGCCGGCGCGGAGCCCCATCCCGACCCGTACGAGCTTCAATTCGAAAGGCAGATCCAGCGTGATCGATATCAACAACTTCGAGTCCATCCGCATCGGCCTGGCGAGTCCTCGCCAGATCCGGCAGTGGTCGTCGGGCGAGGTCACGAAGCCGGAGACGATCAACTACCGCACACTCAAGCCAGAGAAGGACGGACTCTTCTGCGAGAAGATCTTCGGTCCGACCAAGGACTGGGAGTGCTACTGCGGCAAGTACAAGCGCGTCCGCTACAAGGGCATCATCTGTGAACGCTGCGGCGTCGAGGTGACCCGTGCCAAGGTGCGGCGCGAGCGTATGGGGCACATCGATCTGGCGGCCCCAGTCAGCCACATCTGGTTCTTCAAGGGCGTGCCGAGTCGCATCGGCTACATCCTGGACCTGGCGCCGAAAGAGCTTGAAAAAGTCCTGTACTTCGCTGCGTCGATCATCACGTCGGTCGACGACGAGAAGCGCGAGGCGGACCTGGACGTCCTGCAGACACAGGTCGACGAGGCCGTCCAGCAGTACGAGCAGGACCGTGAAGAGCGGTTGGTCGACCTGGACGAGCGCCTGGAGCGCCGGGTGATCTGGCTGCGCGAGAACACGATGGAGAAGTTCGACGACGAGGACATCTTCTGGGTCGAGGAGCTCGAGCGCGACCGTGCCGCCGAGGGTGGCGCGCGCAAGCGTGTGCTGACCGACGCCGACAAGCGTCAGGCCGAGACGGACCTTCGCAAAGAGACCGACATGTCCATCAAGGACGTGGATCGCTACGCCGAGGAGGCCACCGAGCGCATCCGCGCCGCGTGGGACACGTTCCGCACGATCTCGGTGCGCCAGATCATCGCTGACGAGCAGCTCTTCCGCGAGATGCGGGAGCGGTTTGGCTCCCAGTACGGCTTCGGCGAGTACTTCACGGGCGGAATGGGCGCCAGCGCCATTCGGGACCTGCTCGAGAACTTCGACCTGGACCAGGAGTCGCTCAACCTCCGCGAGACGATCAACACGTCCAAGGGGCAGCGCCACGCCAAGGCCCTCAAGCGCCTGCGTGTCGTCACGGCGTTCATCCGCAGCACCAACAAGCCGGCGTGGATGATCCTGGAGGCCGTCCCGGTCATCCCACCGGAGCTTCGCCCGATGGTGCAGCTCGACGGTGGACGGTTTGCGACGAGCGACCTGAACGACCTGTACCGGCGTGTCATCAACCGCAACAACCGCCTCAAGCGGCTGCTCGACCTGGGCGCCCCCGAGATCATCGTCAACAACGAGAAGCGCATGCTGCAGGAGGCCGTCGACGCGTTGCTCGACAACGGTCGCCGTGGCCGCGCGGTCACGGGCCCCGGTAACCGTCCGCTCAAGTCGCTGTCGGACATGCTCAAGGGCAAGCAGGGCCGCTTCCGCCAGAACCTGCTCGGGAAGCGCGTCGACTACTCCGGCCGCTCGGTCATCGTGGCGGGTCCAGAGCTTCGCCTGCACCAGTGCGGGCTGCCCAAGCTGATGGCGTTGGAACTCTTCAAGCCGTTCATCATGAGCCGGCTCGTCGAGCGCAGCCAGGTGCAGAACATCAAGGCCGCCAAAAAGCTCGTGGACTCGATGATCCCCGAGGTGTGGGACGTCCTCGAAGAGGTCATCGCCGAGCACCCGGTGCTGCTCAACCGCGCGCCGACACTCCACCGCCTGGGCATCCAGGCGTTTGAGCCGGTGCTCGTCGAGGGCAAGGCGATCATGATCCACCCGCTCGTGTGTACGGCGTTCAACGCCGACTTCGACGGCGACCAGATGGCCGTCCACCTTCCGCTGTCGGTCGAGGCGCAGGCCGAGGCGCGCATTCTGATGCTCTCCTCCAACAACATCCTGTCGCCGGCGCACGGGCGCCCCATCACGGTGCCCAGCCAGGACATGGTGCTGGGGCTCTACTACCTGACCTACTGCCGCACCTTGGACGTCCGCGAGAAGGGCAAGAAGGACGCTGTGCCGGTCGCCAAGGAGCTGACCGAGCTGGTCGATCTGAAGGCCGGCGAATGGACGCTCGGGAAGGGCTACGAGGCGCTGATCGAGGGTGCGCCGAGCTGGACGACCGATCCCTTCAAAACGCTCGGCATCACGCGCGCGCCACGGGCGTTCCGCAGCCTCGACGAGGTCGTCTACGCGCTCGAGGCCAAGGTCATCGACCTGCAGGACGTCATCGACTACCGCGAGAACGGAAGCCTGGTCACGACCGCGGGCCGGATCGTGTTCAACAAGGAGATCCGCCGCGCGATCACCGAGGCGATCGGCGAGGAGGAACTTGAGGCCCGTCCGTTCGAGTTCCAGAACAAGGTGTTCGTCAAGCGCAACCTCGGTGAGTTCATCGAGGAGCTCGTCAACCTCTACGGACCGACCGCCGTCTCGGCGTCGCTCGACGCATTCAAGGCGTTGGGCTTCCATTACGCCAGCCGTTCCGGCATCACGATCTCTAAGAACGACGTGGTCATCCCTCCATCCAAGGAGGCGATCATCGTCAAGTACGAGGGCTTGGTCGACGAAATCCAGGGGTACTTCGACCGCGGCGAGATGAGCGGCGAGGAGCGCCACCAGGCGGTCGTGGACCTGTGGGAAAAGGCGACCGACGAGGTGGCCGACGCGATGCGCGCCCACTTGTTCCGTCTCAACCCGATTTACATGATGGCCAACTCCGGAGCGCGTGGGTCGTTCAAGCAGATCCGTCAGTTGGCGGGTATGCGTGGCTGCATGACAAACCCGAAGGGCGAGACGATCGAGCGCCCGATCAAGAGCAACTTCATGGAGGGGCTCTCGGTCCTCGAGTACTTCATCTCCACCCACGGCGCCCGCAAGGGCCTCGCGGACACGGCGCTCAAGACCGCCGACTCCGGGTACCTGACCCGGCGCCTCGTCGACGTGTCGCAGGACGTCATCGTCCGTGAGCGCGACTGTGGCACCGAGGAGGGCATCGAACTCGGGCTGATGCGCGACGGCTCCGAGGTCAATCCCAACCTGTCCGGCCGCATCATCGCCGGGCCGGTGGTCGACGCGGTCACCGGCGAGGTTCTCGCCGACATTCGTGGCAAGCGTCCTTCGGACGACGAGCCCGAGGCGCAAGCCGAGTGGACCATGCAGATGATCGGCATGTCCGAGGTCGAGGAGCTGACGGCACTCGGCGTGGCGAATCCCAAGGCGCTCATCACGTTGCGCTCACCGATGAAATGCCGCAGTGCCGTGGGCATCTGCGCACATTGCTACGGGCGCAACCTCGGCTCGGGTGAGCTGTGCGAGCCGGGTGACGCGCTCGGCATCATCGCGGCGCAGTCCATCGGTGAGCCGGGAACCCAGTTGACGATGCGTACGTTCCACACCGGTGGTGTGGCAGGCGCCGACATCACGCAGGGTCTTCCCCGTGTCGTTGAGCTCTTCGAGGCGCGCCGGCCCAAGGCCCTCGCGCAGGTGGCAAAGGTCGACGGGTGGGTGCGAATCGAGGATGACGAGACCCGTCCGGGCAACGGGCGCATCGTCATCGTCGAGCCGGTGTTCGTCGAGACCGACGATGCAGGTACCGGCAAGCAGCGCTCGTCGGTGGGTGAGCACGCTTACGACTACATCAAACGGACCCAGATGATCGTCTCGAACGGTCAGTGGGTGGAGGCCGGAGACCTGATCACGATCGGGTCGGCGTTCCCGCCGGACATCCTCGAGGCCACGTCGGGTGTGTTCCCCCGCGTCACCGGCAAGGTCAAGAAGGTCTCCGCCGAGAAGGGCTCCGCGGGCTGGTTCAAGATCGACCTGGACACTGCCGATGGCAAGCAAACCCGCTGGGCGCACATCCCGCCGAGCCGGGCGCCGTGGTTGCCCGAGGCCGGCATGGAGGTCCACGAGAACCACGCGGTGCTGCCGGCGGGCAGCAAGCGGGAGCGCTCCACCAAGACCGAGCTGTACCTGGTCTCGGAGGTGCAGCACGTGTACCGGTCGCAGGGCGTGGACATCAACGACAAGCACATCGAGCTGATCGTCCGCCAGATGTTGCGCAAGGTCAAGGTCATGGATTCCGGCGGGACGCAGTTCCTGCCGGGACAGTTGGTGGACAAGCCGGTGCTCTATCGTGAGAACGCGCGGATCGGTCTCGAAGTGCGGGAGCGGCTCGTGGCCGAGAAGTTCTCCGGTTCGGAGCGCGAGATGGAGATGCAGATCGAAGCGGCGCAAGCCCAGTTCGATCCGCTCATCCTCGGTATCACCAAGGCGTCGCTGGCGGTCGAGTCGTTCCTGTCGGCAGCGTCGTTCCAGGAGACCACCAAGGTGCTGACGGATGCCGCGCTCGAGGGCAAGGTGGATTACTTGCGGGGCCTCAAGGAGAACGTGATCATCGGCAAGCTCATCCCCGCTGCGACCGGCCTGCGCCGGTACCGTCAGTTGGAGATCGAGCCGGTGCGTCGCGCCCCCGCGCTGCTTGAGTTTGACCTGGACGCGCCGTTCTCGATGATCGAGGACGGAGACGACGACTTCCTGATCGGCGACGGCGACAGCGGCACATACACGTTCGAGCCGGATTTCGGTCCTGATCCGGAGGAGCAGGACTGAAATAGGTCGGGGTGGCCCGCCGGCGAAGCCGGTGGGCCGTTTCCCCGTCGCTTCGGCCCTGAGGTCCCGGAGGAGGGTCAGGACTGAGTCCATGCCGGGCGCCCGCAGGCGTGAGCCGGCGGGTATATGCCCCGGCCATTTCGGTCCAGAGCCTGAGGAGGCCGAGGACCAGTCGTACGGCGGGGTGACCTCGGTCGCCCCCGCCCGGCCTCGGCAGACCAACGGCGTCCTCCGGCACCCGAGTGTCCTGTCTCATAAATAAGTTGCGATCCGGCGGCTGCAAAACTCCGCCGGATTTGGTCAGTTGGGTTGAGGAGCATTCGCCTCGGGAGCTGTGTCCTCGCCTCTGCCCATACTCACAAGTATGGGGCGAAGGCTGCGTCCTTGACAGGGGGACGGGCGTGTCCGCCCGTCCACGGCGTATGGGGGTGGGACTCGCCGAGTCCCACCCCCATATCCGGCGGGTTTTTCACTCGCCATATCATCAACCTACTTGTGAGACAGGACGCTGACTGACTTGAGTTTTTGCCCGCCATCCGGCACAGCAGTTACTTCTGCGCGGACCCTTACCGCTCGATTGGCGGTTTCGAACCGCTGTTCCGGCAGTGGCGAGATCGCTGTGGCCATCGGTCGCAGGGTGGCCGCACCGCCCAAATCGCCGGCGCGGGTGACGCAGGGTCTTCGCGTGACGAAGACCGCACGGCGAGGCCTCCGAACTACTCCGGCTGTGGTGCCGGCGTGTCGTCGGCGTGCTCAAGCCCTTTCGCGATCAGGAAGCCCCGGGCGCGTTCGGTGAGTGGGTAGCGGGCGACCAACTCCCAGAACGCGGGCCCGTGGCCGTGGACCTCGAGGTGCGCCAGCTCATGGACGATCACGTAGTCCATGACCCACCCGGGGAACGTGCTGAGCGTGCGCGACAGGCGGATCGTCCCGGTGGTCGGCGTGCATGAGCCCCACCGGCTCGACTGGTTGTCGACCCACCTGATCGCGGTGGGGGTGGGGAGTCGGTACCGCGCAGCCAGCGTTGCCGCGCGTGCCGTCAGGTCGATCTCGACGCCGCGTGTGCGATCGGTAACTCGGCGCACGAGCCTGGCGACGATCCGTGCTTCCTCCGCTTTGCCAAGCCCCGCCGGGACACGCACCTCGATCACATCGTCGACCTCGCGCGCGGCGGCGGTACGACGACGACGAGCACTGCGAATGATCCGTACCTCAGGCACCTGCGCACCTTACCGCCGACGCCGGGAGCGCTTCACAGGTCCTATCGGCACCGCCCATCCGCGCCCAAAATAGCCACTTGGCTGGCAACGAGACGGCCATTTGTGTTGTTCGACGAGTCAGTTCCGCGGCACTTTCGACACATATGGGTGGTTCGCCGACACACATCGCCTCGGGCGCACACGCACGCGTTCGGGCGACGTCGGCCACGTCTCCACGGGCCGATTGGCGAACGCGGCCGGTACCGGGCTCGATCGGTTCGGTTTGCAGGTGTGGTGGGGCGAAACGGCGCGGATGGGTGGGTGCGCGCGTGCGCCCCACCCATCCGCAACGAAGTACTACTTCGCTGCGAGACCCTTGGCGTCAAGGAACGCCTTGGCGGCGACCTCGGGGTCCTCTTTATCGATGTCGACCGCCGCGTTCAGCTTGCGGACTTCGTCGCTGGTCAGGGCGGCGCTCACCGCGTTGACGGTGGTGGCGAAGTCGTCCGGCGCCGCATCGAGGTACTTCTTCGTGACGACCGGGATGCCCTGGAACGCCGATCCTTGGAACTTGCCCTTGTCATCGGTGATGACGACGAGCTTGTTCTGGGCGATCTGCGGGTCGGTGCCGAATGCGTAGACGCACTGGGCCTGGCCGTCCTCGATCGGCTTGTAGCGCAGGCCGATCGCGACCTTCGTGACGCTCTTGAAGTTGATGCCGTACTCCTTCTTCAAGAGGGGCAGGCCGTCAGGGCGAGTGGTGTGCTCGGGGTTGGCCGAGTACACGAGGTTCGGGGCGGCCTCCGCCAATGACGAGAGCGTGCTGAGCGCGTACTGGTCGACTGCCGCCTGGGTGCAGGCCACCTCGTTGTCGTTGTTGAACGGTGCCGCCTCCAACACCGTCAAGCCCTCAGGCTCGTACTTCCCCTTGATCAGCGCGACCTGATCGGCGACGGCTGCGGGCGCCGGGTCTGCCTTCAGCACGGCGCCGACGATGGTGCCGGTGTACTCGGAGTACATGTCGATGTCGCCGTTGCGGATCGCCGCGTCGGCGACCTCGGTGCTTGCCAGCGATTTGATCGTCACCGGGTAGCCCTTCGCCTCGAGCGCCTGCTTGTAGGCCTCGGTCACGATGTTGCTCTCGGTAAACCCCTTGTTGGCGATCGTCAGCGCGGGACGATCGACCGAGGTGGCTGCCTTGTCGTCTCCACCGCATCCTGCGAGCGCTCCAATCAGTGTGACGGCGACACAACCGGCCATCACTACGCGTCCACGTCGGATCATTGACTTCTCCCCAGAAGTTGGGCCTGCCGACGTGCGCGCCGCAGGCGTTTTGGTGTGGTGAGTGATTCTGCCCCAATGACGATGCCTTCCGCCGCGACTGCGAGCAATGTCACAGGAATGGCCCCTGCCAGCAGGACGTCGGTCTGATTGTTGCTGAGACCCGCGATGATCGTTACTCCCAAGCCGCCGGCGCCGACTGCACCGGCCAGGGCCGCTGTCGAGACGATCATCACCGCGGCGCTCCGAAGCCCCGTGAATACGAGCGGCAGCGCCAGGGGCAGTTCCACCTGGCCGAGCACTTGCACCGGCGTCAGTCCCATTCCCCGCGCCGCCTCCACCGCGACGCGGTCGGCCCCGCGTATCCCGGTCGCGACGTTGAGCAGCACCGAGGGGATACCCAGCGCGGTCAACCCGATGGCCGCCGGCCAGAACCCGATGGACGTCAGTGCGATGACCAACGCCATGGCGGCGAACGTCGGGACCGTCCGGCCGATCAGTCCCGTCGCGGCGATGGCGAACGATCCGATCGGGCCGCCCTTGGAGCACGCGATTCCCAGAACGACACCGATCGCGACGGCAAGAAGCAATGCGACCACGGACAGCTCGACGTGCTGGGCCAGGCGCTCCCAGCCCTCGTTCTCGAGAAAGGCCGTCCACGTGTCTGAGAGTAGGCTCACGTACGTGCCTCGTCCGGTCGCGTCGCGACACGGCGGCTCCACGGGGTTGTGAGGCGCTGGACTCCGACCAGCAGCGCGTCGAGCGTGAGCGCCATCAGGATCGCCATCACGGTACCGGCGACGATCGGAGTGACGAACAGGTTGCGTTCGATGCCGTTGTTCAGAATCAGCTCACCAAGCCCGCCGCCTGCGACGAACGCCGCGATCGTCGCGATCGCGACTGTCTCGATGGTCGCAAGGCGGATACCCGTCAGGATCGCCGGAACGGCGAGTGGCAGCTCCACCCGGTACAGCACCTGGCGGCGGTTCATGCCCATGCCGCGCGCGGCCTCAAGCACCGGGGCGGGGACGCCGCGCAGGCCGGTGACCGTGTTGCGCACGAGCACACCCAACGCATAGATGGCAAGTCCCAAGATGGCCGGCGTCTTGCCGATACCGAAGAACGGGATGAGAAACGCGAACAGCGCAAGGCTCGGGATCGTGTAGAGCACCGTCGCCGTGCCCGACGCGACGGTCGCCGCGATCGGGCGGTTACGCACCGCGACCGCGAGCGGCAGCGCCACCGCCACCGCCAGCCCGACGCCCGCGCCGACCAGCTGCAGGTGGGCGACGGTCGCCGATGCGATGTCGTCCGTGTGCCTGGCGATCCAATCCCAGTCGATGAAAGGATCAGCCAGGAACGGTCTCCATCGGGGATGGGTGGGCGATGCGGGCGATCGTTGCGATCTCGACGACGCCGGCGACGACACCCTCTGCGTCGACGACGGCGGCGAAGCGGGCTCCGGCGTCGAGCATCTGCGAGAGCGCGTCGCGTGCGGTCGTCTGGGGGTGCAGGAGCGGTTGCGCGGCGACCGCGGGGCTGTCTCCGATCCGCCCGCCCGCGACCATGCGCGCGACCGTGACCCAGCCTTGGGGGCGCCCGGCGGCGTCTGTCACAAGCAGGTACCCGTCGACGGGGTCCAGGTCACCTCCGCCGAGTCGTGAATGGACGATCTCCACGTGGTCGCGTGTGGTCACAGCCGGGGCGGGCGTCAACTCCAGGTCGCAGACCCGCATGAGCGACAGCCGTTTGAGTGCGCGGTCGGCTCCTACGAAGTCGGCGACGAATGCGTCGACGGGGTTCGCCAGAAGCTCTGCCGGGGTCGCGTACTGCACCAGCCGACCATCCCGCATGACGGCGATACGGTCGGCCATCTTGACCGCCTCGTCGATGTCGTGCGTGACGAACACCACGGTCTTCGCAACCGTCCGTTGCAGGTCCAAGAAATCGTTCTGCAGGCGGTCGCGGGTGATCGGATCGACTGCCGAGAACGGCTCGTCCATCAACATCAGCGGTGGATCGGCCGCAAGCGCACGGGCCAAGCCGATGCGCTGCTGTTGCCCGCCGGAGAGCTCACTGGGGTAACGGTCGCCGTACTCGTCGATCGGCAGCCCCACCCGATCCAGCATCTCGGCGACCCGGGCGGTCGTCCGCTCCCGCTCCCACCCCAGGAGCTTCGGCACGGTCGCCACGTTCGCTGCGATCGTCAGATGCGGCAGCAGCCCGACCTGCTGGATGACGTAGCCGATGCGCCGGCGAAGCTGGGCCGGCGCCAACGCACGCGCGTCGCGCCCGTCGATGGTGATCTCGCCCGACGTCGGCTCGATCAGGCGGTTGATCATCTTGAGGGCCGTGGTCTTGCCGCACCCCGAGGGTCCGACCAGGACACACATCTCGCCCGCAGCGATGTCCAGGGACAGGGCGTCTACGGCTGGGCGCGACTGCTCCCCGTAGCGTTTGGTCACCTGGCGCAAACCGACCGCGGCCGCTGCGCTGGGAAGCCCACTCATCCGGGAAGGATAGGCATTTCGTCAACGCGCTCGCCTGGTGCGCGCTCACCCGATCGTCACGGCCGAAAACTGCCCGGCGAAATGCCACTGGCCAGACACAGCGCCAACCTCCGTGTCACATTGTGCGGTTTCGTCACATGGTGTCAGACACGAATCCCAGGAGATCCTTTTGTTCATCGGGGATCGCGGCGCGCGAGAAGACCCTTCCGTACACGCGCTCCCGGTGGTCTTTCGCGTCGCGTGAGCCAAGTGCGGTTTGAACCGACCTCCCTTTGGCGGCTCGGGTCGAGATCAATGCCAAGGCGTTCGTGTCCCGGGACCGCGCACCGTCGCCTGCCGAAGTGTGTCGTGGTTGTGACGATTGGCCGTCGCTGCGCCGGCCAATTGGCTTATCCACGGACACGTCGCCGACGAGCACGGTTGCGGGTGGTCGAACCCCCCGTCGGCGTGGGCGGGGGTTCCGTCCTTCTCGGCCTCGCAACCACGTGGCGCGTGTCGCCCGTGCTCCTTGGCGCGCGCGGAGGCCGGCGTCGCCTCCATCCCGCCTCGGATCAGTTGCCGCGGCCGTCCGGGTCGGGGAACCGCACATGGAGGTGGTCGTCGTGGTTCGGCCAGACCATCACGATTCCGCCTGGGCCACGGATGTCCAAGTTCGGTCCGTAGAAGACATACTCGGCGCCGCGGGCCACGACGAAGTCGACGACGGCCTGGGTCTGGCGCCGGTCGTAGTTGGCCGGGTTCGACTGGCCTTCCTGGCCGTCGCCGCGCGGGAGACGTATGTCGACATCAAGCCCGTTCTCGTGTGATGCGTGCAGGTCCAAGCTGCCCCCGCCGTCGTTGGACAGGTCGCCGATGCCAATGCGAGGCGCGTCGGGGTACGTCTGCTCCCACCATTTCCCCAGCGCGATGAGCTGCCGGACAAGGGCTGCCGTTCCGTGTCGACGTCCGTCCTGGTTGGGTGGCGATTGGGTGTGCGGGTTGTACGTGTAAAAGCCCGGGCCGCGTTCGGGCAGGATCACCCCGCGCTCCAACCACCCGACGTTGGCGGTCCCGTGAGCCACGCTTTCGCGCCACTGGATACGTGCCTCGATTGGAGGCGGTGGCGGGGGAGGCGCCGGAGGCCCCTGCGGCTGGGGCGTCGGGGCAGGCGCCGGCGCGGCAGAGGCCGTCGTCGCCCCGCCGTCATTCAGAGCTGCGATCGGCAGGGTGGCGACGACGAGCGTAAAGAGCACCAACCATGCTCGCGGCGTGGACGACCGTTTCCGCCGACGCACGGATGCGCGGCATGCGGGGCAGCAGTCCATGGCCTGTCGACGGGCGTTCACTCCGGCGAGCGTATCGCTGAACCGGCGATGCGTCGAGAAATCCTCATTGCGGACTGGCGACCACGATGGGCGGATGTCGTGGGTTGCGCGCTCCAAGCCGGCTCGGTTCCTGCTCGTTGCGGTGGCGTTGCTCGTGGTCGGGTGCATCGCCACCTTCAGCCCGGCGGTGCCGGGGAGCATCCCTGCGGGTGGGCCTGCGCCTGGAATCTCCCGCTATCGCGCCCACGGAGGTGACGGTGGCGGCGCCGGTCCTATTGGGGCCCGTCAAGGACTACCGCCCCTTCTGGCTTCTGCAAACCGGCGTCATACGGCGTCGACGAGATCGCCGTTACAGGCAGGAGCAGCGAGGCTCGCCAACACCGTCTGACTTGGTTTTCGCTCGCCCGCCGCCGCGGCAGTTATTCCTTGACGGGACCTTTCGCCGTCAGCCGCGACGTTCCAGGCCGAGGCCCGATTGGTGGTGACGCCCACGCCGACGGCTGGGAGGCGGAGGTGTCGTACAGCCATCAGCACATCGAGGCCGCGCGCCCTGAGGTGCGTGGCGGTGACATTCGGTGACTGGGGACGCACCACGACTCGTTTGCCGGGTTCGGTCGCGACGACCGGCGCGCGGTGAGCCGCCGTCGGTGTTCGTTCCGGCAGGCGCCGCGCTGACCGAGCGCTACCGTACCGGCGACATCTCGGTGCGTGTCGCAAGCCGCGTCGCTCGTCGCGAACACGTCGCCGTGGACGGCACGAGGGTCGAGGCGCTCGTCGTCGAGAGTCGGTCCACCACGACCGGCGCACCCCGGCACCCGCGTCGATACGCTCTGGTGGGCATCGGCCGTCGGGCTGCCCGTCCGGTGGGACGTCGACATGGCCATCGGCGACGTGTTCGCGTTCGCTCGCGGACAGCCTGAAACTCGCCAAATGGCTGCGACGACCTCATTGCCCGCCCTGGTCGAAGCGCGTCTCTCGCGTCTTTCCCACCCGTCGGAATCGGTGGCCGATGATGCCCATTCGTGCTACGGTTCCCCGCCGGTCGCCGTACGGTGGCTGATCGAACCTGCCAGCGAAAAAGAGGCGAAGCACAAGCGTGCCGACGATCAATCAATTAGTCCGCAAGGGACGCAAGCCGAAGTCCAGCAAGACGTCCACCCCGGCGCTCAAGGGCGCGCCGCAAAAACGTGGCGTCTGCACCAGGGTCTACACCACCACGCCGAAGAAGCCGAACTCGGCGCTTCGCAAGGTCGCTCGTGTGCGGCTGACCAACGGGATGGAGGTCACGAGCTACATCCCGGGTGAGGGTCACAATCTTCAGGAGCACTCGGTCGTGCTCGTGCGTGGCGGGCGCGTCAAGGACCTGCCGGGTGTGCGGTACAAGATCATCCGCGCGGCCCTCGACGCCGCCGGTGTCGGCGACCGCAAGCAGGGGCGCTCGAAGTACGGCGCAAAGGCGCCCAAGTAATGCCGCGCAGAAACGCAGCAGACGTCCGTGAGCCCGAGCCCGATCCCATCCACGGCAACGTCATCGTCAGCCAGCTCGTCAACCGCGTGCTCAGGGACGGCAAGAAGTCCATCGCAGAGACGATCGTCTATGACGCGCTTGAGCGCATCAAAGATCGCACCGGCCGCGACCCTGTGCAGGTCATGGAAGAGGCAATCCGTAACGTCACGCCCGCGCTCGAGGTGCGGTCGCGTCGTGTCGGTGGCGCCACCTACCAAGTGCCGATCGAGGTGCAGCCCCGCCGGGGCCGCACGCTCGCGATCCGGTGGATCGTCCGATTCTCGCGCGACCGGCGTGAGAAGCAGATGAGCGAGCGGCTCGCCAACGAACTGCTCGACGCGCTCGGCTCGCAAGGCGGGGCGTACAAGCGCAAGGACGACATCTACCGCATGGCCCAGGCCAACAAGGCTTTCGCGCACTACCGCTGGTAGAACAGCCTGTGGGTTGGGTCAACCGCGCCGTCATTCGGGTGGCAGGTTCCGTCTGCCCCAGGTCCTAAGGGAGCACCGTGTCCACGTCTGAACCACTCAAAAGCATCCCCCTCGGTCGCACCCGCAACATCGGGATCATGGCGCATATCGACGCGGGCAAGACGACGACGACGGAGCGCATCCTCTACTACACGGGGCGCACGCATCGCATCGGCGAGGTACACGAGGGCGCTGCCACGATGGACTGGATGGCGCAGGAACAAGAGCGCGGCATCACGATCACGAGCGCCGCGACCACCTGCATCTGGCGCGACCACCGCATCAACATCATCGACACCCCCGGCCACGTGGACTTCACCGTCGAGGTGGAGCGGTCATTGCGCGTGCTGGACGGCGCCGTCGCGGTGTTCGACTCGGTCGCAGGCGTGGAACCCCAGAGCGAGACCGTGTGGCGTCAAGCCGATCGCTACGGCGTGCCGCGCATCGCCTACGTCAACAAGATGGACCGCATGGGCGCCGACTTCGACCGCTCCGTCGAGACGATGCGCGACCGCCTGGGCGCCAACGCGATCCCGGTACATCTTCCGATCGGGGCCGAGGCCGAGTTTGCCGGGCTCGTCGACTTGGTCACGATGATCGCGGTCACCTATGAGGACGACCTCGGCACCACGGTTACCCAGGGCCCCGTGCCCGACGACCTCAAGGACGCCGCCGATCAGGGGCGTGAGACGCTCATCGAAGCGCTCGCCGACGTCGACGACACCCTGGCCGAGGCGTACCTGGAGGGTCAGGAGATCACCCCCGAGATGCTCCGCAGCGCGATCCGCAAGGGCGTGCTCGCCCTGGCGATCACCCCGGTGCTCTGCGGCTCGTCGTTCAAGAACAAGGGCGTACAGGACCTGTTGGACGCCGTCGTGGACTACCTGCCGTCGCCGCTCGACGTCAAGCCGGCCGAGGGCATGGAGCCGGGCAAGGACGAGCCGACCGCGCGGCCCCCCGAGCCCGGCGCTCCGTTCGCCGCCCTCGCGTTCAAGGTCATGAGCGACCCGTTCGTGGGGCGCCTGACGTTCCTGCGCGTGTACTCGGGCACCGTCAACGCCGGCGCCAACATCGTCAACGCGACCAAGGACAAGAAGGAGCGCATCGGCCGCCTGCTGATGATGCACGCCAACCATCGCGAGGACATCGACAAGGCCGGGGCGGGCGACATCGTCGCGGCTGTCGGCCTCAAGACGGTGACGACGGGCGACACGCTCAGCGACGTCTCCAAACCGATCGTGCTGGAGCAGATGACGTTCCCGGAGCCGGTCATCTCGGTCGCGATCGAGCCCAAGACCAAGGCCGACCAGGATCGACTCGCGCAAGGGCTGCAGCGCCTCTCCGAGGAGGACCCGACGTTCCGGGTCCGTTCGGACGAGGAGACCGGCCAGACGCTGATCGCGGGCATGGGCGAGCTGCACCTTGAGATCATCGTGGACCGCCTGAAGCGCGAGTTCACCGTGGACGCCAACGTCGGCGCCCCCCAGGTCGCCTACCGCGAGACGATCCGCAAGCGGGTCGAGAAGGTCGAAGGCCGGTTCGTCCGCCAGTCAGGCGGCCGCGGCCAGTTCGGTCACGTGTACATCACGATGGAGCCGAACGAGCCGGGCAAGGGCTACGAGTTCACCAGCAAGGTCGTCGGCGGCAACATCCCCAAGGAGTACGTCGGGCCGACCGACAACGGCATCCGTGAGGCGCTCGAATCGGGCGTGCTCGCCGGCTACCCGATGGTCGACATCAAGGTCGAGTTGGTCGACGGCTCCTACCACGACGTCGACTCCTCGGAGATGGCGTTCAAGATCGCCGGGTCAATGGCCGCCAAGGCCGCAGCGCTCCGGGCGTCCCCGACCCTGCTGGAGCCGGTCATGGCCGTCGAGGTCGTCGCCCCCAAGGACTTCACCGGCGCGGTTGCCGGGGACATCAGCCGCCGCCGCGGCCAGATCGTCGGTATCGAACCCCGCGGGCAGACCGAGGTCGTCAGCGCGACCGTCCCGCTGTCGGAGATGTTCGGCTACGCCACGTCGATCCGAAGCGCCACCCAGGGCCGCGCGACGTTCACCATGCAGTTCGAACGCTACGAGCAGGTCCCGCAGAGCATCGCGGAGCAGATCAAAGCGCGGTAATGCCGGCAAGGCGAAGACGCTTGCGCTCGCCGTCAATTTGTTGGCTCGCCAAGTGACTCGTCCGAACCTGGTGCAGGAGGTCGCGGCGACGGTTGGCGGCGACGGGCATCGACCCTGCGCTTCTGACGCTGGAGCTGACGGAGACCTCGCTGGCAGCCGATCCTGAGATTGCGGCCACGATGCTGCTCGGGTTGCGGGACCTGGGCCTTCGGATCGAGGTGGACGACTTCGGCGTCGGCTACTCGTCCCTCGCCTACCTGACAACTTCCCGGTCGACAGCGTCAAGATCGACCGCAGCTTCATCAGCAACCTGGGTATCGATCCCACATCCGGGTCCGTCGTCGCCGCCGTCATCGCCCGCGCCCTCGACCTGGACGTCACGGCGGAGGGCGTCGAGACCCTGCAACAGGTCGCCGAACTCCAAGAACTCGGGTGCGAACAGGCCCAGGGCTTCCACTACGCCCGTCCCCTGGAGCTCGACGTCTTGCGCGATCAGATGACCGATCCTGTAGCCGGGGCCGCGAGATAGCCTCGGTCCCCGTATCCCGCACGATGAGTGAGACCGCTCACATCGTTTGACTCGAAGGTCGATAACCCCTACAACTTCTGGACATTGCGGGTGCCTCAAGGATGAGGACGCAAAGGCCGATAAGGACATCGATGATGCAGATGATTAGGAAGTCGTGGCCTAGCGGCCGTGCAGGCCGAGAAGCTGAGCGCGGGGTGACCCTCGTCGAGATGATGGTGGGCCTGATCGTGGCGGCACTCATCTTCTTCGGGGCCGCCGCAGCGCTCATGGCTGCGTTGGCCGGGACGCGCCTGTCGCGTCAGACGCAGAAGGCCACCGAGCTCACGAGCGCGACGATCGAGACGGCCCGCAAGCAACAGTTCGCGAGTGTCGCGACCAGGGCGACGTCCACCGAACTGGCAGTGCTTGCGTCGCCTGCACAGAACGTGCTTTCCATCGTGGCAGGCGCCTATTACTTCAAACCTGACCCGGGCGCAACCGGTTCAGGCGAAAAAGTCTTCGCCGACACGACCGCTGCGATGCCGGCCCCCGTGGCCAGCGTGACCCAGGACGGCACCACATATCGCGTCGTCACGGTCGTCACGACCCCCGAGGTCAACAGCACCACCACCGCGTGTACCACCAACGCCGCCTGCTACAAGCGCGTCACCGTGCGCGCCTACTGGCAGCACAATGGCGCGACCCGCACGGTTCAGGAGGACTCGCTCATCGCCGAGACCCAGCGTGGTCTGCCGCTTCCGAAGTTCACGTGGAAGTTCACCGACTCGCTCACCGCCACGAGCGGCGAGGGCGGCACGACGTTTGTCATCCCGCTGTCGCTCACCAACAAGGGCGCCAGGGACGCATGGGACATCACGTCGAATGCTCCCGTGGCCTGGAACCCGAAGGTGTGGGTCGACACCAACGGGAACGGCAGCCTGGATGCATCGCCGACCGATGCACTGCTGACGGACAGCGGGGCGAACGGAGTCGTCGATACGGCAACCGTCGACACGGACACCACGCGCCTGATGTGGCTTGTCTTGCAACCTCCTGTTACGTTCGTCGGCACGTCCACAACGAGCGTCGTGGTCACGGCCGCATCGGTTGCCCAACCGGCGATCGGCACCAAGACGCTCACGCGCGCGGTGACCGTGACGCCGCTGGCCTGCAACCTCTGCACCTGGACCTCGTACTACCTGCACAACAAGACGAGCGGCCCAGCGGGCGCAAACACGACCCTTCAGATCGAGATGCCGGCGAATGCAACGGCACCGACTTGGGCGGGAGCGATTCCCGACTATGACGGTGCAGACGCCCCTGGCAGTCCCGGCCGGGCGCTCACCGTGGGCGCGACGAACTGGACCGAGTCGACCGCCACGGATCGCATCGCGACATGGAAGTACTTTGTCACAGGACCGGGCCCGTTCACCCTCAAGCTCAAGGGCGGTCGCCAGATCTGGATCCGGGTGTGGGTTGCCGGTGCGGGCTTCGTCTCGGGCAGCAAAGACCAAAAGTTCCGTGCGTATGCGCTGTACGAGACAGCTTCTCCGACACCCACGCTGATCGGCTCCGGCGACTCACTCACCAAGAGCTATGGGTCGGGCTCGGCCTTCGAGGAACTCTGGATCCCCATCAACGTCGGCCCGAGCGACATCACGATCGCCAAGAACAGGAACCTGATCATCAAAGTGATCTCGCCGGTCGACCCGATTCTGCCGCCGGGTCAGCAGAGCGCCGCCTGGCTGGCCTACGACACGACGGCATACCCTGCGATTCTCTTGATTCCGAAGGCCTGACGTGAGACGTCACTCGACACGTCACCAGCGTGGGTTCACGCTGCCCGAGCTCATCGTGGCGGTATTCGTGCTCGGAATCATCGGGACGATCACCCTCGCGGCATTCCTGAGCGGATCCGAGACGATCGGCCGGATCGACGACGACGTCCGAGGCCAGGGCGACCTTCAGATCGTGACCGAACGGCTCTCGCGCGATATCCGGGGCAGCCGTGGAGTCGATGCCACATCGACGCCGAGTGTCCTGAAGGTGTGGATCGACTACGACTCCGACTACCAGCAGGAGCCGGTCGAGACGATTACTTGGAAGGTTCAAACAAGCCCGTCGGATCCCAGCCACTTCGACGTGCTTCGCAAGGACGATGCCGGTGGAACCCTGGTCGTTGGCCGGGCGCTCGTCAACAACGTGGCGTTCACCTACAACGCCACCCCCGTCGCGAAGGCGAACACCGTCACCGTCGCGATGGACTACGACGCAATCACCGGCGACTACCTCTCCCAGCGACAGATCACCTACAGCGTGCGATTGAGGAACGTTCTATGAATACTCGAATTGGTCGTGACAGCGAGCGTGGCGCGGGACTCATCCTGGTCGTCATCATCGGCGCGATGCTCATGGGGATGAGCGTCCTCGCCCTGTCGCTGTTCCAGAGTTCCAACACGCGAAGCTCCCGCCACGTCGCCTACGAGCAGGCTGTTCACGTAGCCGAGCAGGGGCTCGACGAGACGATTGCGCGCCTGCAATACAACCCCAACTACAACACCGCGACCGCGCCGTCCTCTGGGCCGTTTGCGACCGCCGCAGCTGAGAAGGCGTGGGTCGATTCGATGACGGACTCGGCTCCGGAGTACAACCCGTCGGTCACGCCGACGAGCCCGGTGCTCAAACATGGACCCAAGGGGGACTACGTCGCCGTCAAACCAAGCGGCAAGAAGGTCATCTACACCAAGAGCTGGATCCCGAATCGTGCGAGTGCCCGGCGGACGCGGGTGCTCAAGGCGGAGTACCTGCTCGGAAGCTTCAACCCGTCCAACGCAATCCTTGTCGGCGGCAACCTGACGGTCAGCGGATCGGTCGACATCGGTGGCATTGGCGGAAACGTCCACGCGAACGGGGCGATTGACGCGAGCGTGGGTGGCGGCGGGTCGATCTCGGGGACGCTCACCTCGTCGGGAGCGGCAACCGGGGACATCAATGGCACCGTCGCCGTCGGGGGCCAATCGAAGCAAGACATCCCGAAAGTCGACCCGCTCACGTTGTGGACGCTCTACAACACCAAGGAGGGGCCGACCCCGATACCGATCTCCACCCCGTATCCGAACTGGTACGACCTGTGCCCCGATGGGAGCGTGCGGGTGCCCGACAACGTCGCGGGACCCTGCACCGGGACCCTCCTCGATGATGCAGACTTGTATCCGCTGGGCTTCTTGGGTTGGAAGCGTGCCGGAACCACATGGAGCTACAACAGCGGCAACAACGCCGGAACGTTCTACGTCCACCAGGGCAGCATCAACGTCAGCGGCAACCCGGCCGGACCGTGGGTCGCGACCTTGATCGCGTCGGCCATCGAGACGAGTTCTTCTCCATGTGCGAGGACCGACGGCGACATCTCGATCTCCGGCACACCGGACATGCGCGGCCACCTGAACGGTGGGGAGTTCGCACTCGTCGCAGGTCGTGACCTGGACATCGCCGGCAACGTCGACCAGACGTTCGGCGGGTTGATGTCCGCGTGGGAGCAGATCAAGATCACCGGAAACCCGACGCTTCAAGGGGCGGTGCTCGGCCAGGATCGCTGCGCGTCAGGTTCGATCACGGGAAACCAGGTGTCCGGGAGTGTCAACCTCACCTACAACAAGGACATCGAGCTTCTGATCGGCAACATCGTCCGCACCACCCTGTGGCTCGAGCTGTAGGCCTCATCTGATCGGCGTTGAGGGTCGTCATGCGTACTGGCGACCCTCACGTGCCGTTTGTGGAGGATCGTCGCCGCGCTCCATGAGCTGCGCCGGGTGCACGGTCAGGGCGCCGCCAAGCTCTGCGATCTGATGTCGGCATGATGTCCCCGCGGCCACGACGATGTCGGCGCCGGCGATCGCCGGTGCAAGGCGTGCGCTGCTGATCGCCAGTGACGCCGCCGGGTGCTGGTAGCCGAACGCGCCGGCCATCCCGCAGCAACCTGCGCCCGACTCCGTGACGTTGAGGCCGGGCACGAGACCCAACACGGCGGTGGTCTCCGCCGCGGCACCGAGGGATCTGACGTGGCAGTGCGGGTGAACGACCACACGAGCTTCGCGCGCGGAGAACGGTGGCGGGTCAAGATCGAGCACCGCGCGCTCGAAGGTCACGCACGCCGCGGCAAGGCGGGCCGCGCGCGGGTCGTCGACCAAGGTTGGCGCATCGTCGACGAGCATCGACCAGCACGATGGTTCGAGCACGACGATCGGGGTCCGGGTCTCGGCGTATGGGAAGAGTGCGGTCAACGCGCCTTCCACGCGGTGTCGTGCGGCGCCGACGAGCCCCTGCGACAAGAGCGGACGGCCGCAGCACCCAGGGTCGACGACGGTGACGCGCGCGCCGCACGCTTCCAACACTCGGATCGCGGCGTCGCCGATTTCCGGGTGCAGGAACCGGGTGAACGTGTCGGCCATGAGTACGACATGGCGGCCGTCGGTCCGCTTCGTTCGCGGGCGCCATTCGCGACGCGGGGACGGGATGGGACGCCCGAGGAAGGGCCGTAGCGCCGCTGCCCCGGCCGCGGCGAGCGCGGGGGCACGTGAGCCCAGCTTCAGCAGTTCGTGAGTGTGAGCCAAACCGCGTGTCGTCAAGGGAATGCCGCGCGCCGCGTGGCGGTGGGCCAGGGCCTCGACCTTGAGGCGGGCCATGTCGACCTGGGCGGGACACTCGCTCTTGCACGCCTTGCAGCCCAGGCACAGCTCGAGCGCCTCGTGCAGTTGGTCGTTGGCGAGGCCACCCACCAGGCGGCCTTCCATCGCGGCGCGCAGCAGGACGGCCCTGCCGCGCGTGGAGTGCCGTTCGTCGCCCAACGCCTGGTAGCTGGGGCACATGACACCGTCGGCCTTGCGGCACGCGCCGTTGTTGTTACAGGCTTCGGCCGCGCGGGCCAGGCCGCCCTCGGCGGCGAAGCTCATCGCGGTGCGGTGGGTCGTCAATGGCGGCGAGGCGACCAGGCGCAGGTTGGCGTCGAGCGGCTCGGGGTCGACGATCACGCCGGGATTGAGCAGTCCGTTCGGGTCGAGCAGGCGCTTGAGCCCGGCGAACGCCGCGATCGTCTCGGAGGGGTACATGCGGGGCAGAAGCTCGCTTCGCACCCGACCGTCGCCGTGCTCGCCCGACAGCGACCCGCCGTCGGCCACGACCAGGTCGGCGACGCCCTCGGCCACCCGGCGCATCTGCGCGACCGCGCCCTGCGCACGGAGGTCGAGCATCGGTCGGATATGCAGGCAGCCGACGCTGGCGTGGCCGTACCAAATCGCCGGCAGGCCCTCGTTGTCGAGCAACGCTCTGACGGCTCGGGCAAAATGCGCGAGGTTCTCGGGCGGGACCGCAGGGTCCTCGATGAACGCCA
>JANMDV010000071.1:0-16497 GCA_031376485.1 Actinomycetota bacterium | reverse complement strand
ATCGAGCGACAGGCGCGAAGGGGCGCACAACCGAGGACGGCATCCCCGTCGAACCCGTCTACGACGCCGCGTCCGTCGCGCATCTCGACCTGGACGGACGTCTCGGTGAGCCCGGGCAGTTCCCGTTCGGACGGGGGGTCCACACCACGATGTACCGGGAGCGCCCCTGGACGATGCGCCAGTACGCGGGGTTCGCGACGGCCGAGGAGACCAACGAGCGGTTCCGGTATCTGCTGGCCCACGGTGCGCCCGGCCTTTCGATGGCGTTCGACCTGCCGACCCAGATGGGCATGGACTCCGACGACCCGCGGGCCGAGGGCGAGGTCGGCCGGGTTGGCGTCGCGATCGACTCGATCGAGGACATGGCGCGGGTGTTCGACGGAATCGACCCGGTCGCGGTGTCCACCAGCATGACGATCAATGCGCCCGCGTCGGTGCTGTTGTTGCTCTACCAGATCGTCGCCGAGGAGAAGGGCGCCGACACCCGCGGGCTGCGGGGCACGATCCAGAACGACGTGTTGAAGGAGTACATCGCCCGCGGCAACTACATCTTTCCGCCGCTGCAGTCGATGCGCTTGACCGTCGACACGTTCGCCTACTGCAACACCGAGCTGCCCAACTGGAACACGATCTCGATCTCGGGCTACCACATCCGCGAGGCAGGCTCGACCGCAGTGCAGGAGGTTGCGTTCACGCTCGCCAACGGCATCGCCTACGTGCAAGCGGCGATCGACGCAGGGCTGGAGGTCGACACGTTCGGACCGCGCCTTTCGTTCTTCTTCAATGCGCACAACAACCTTTTGGAGGAGGTCGCCAAGTTCCGAGCCGCACGGCGACTCTGGGCGCTTATCATGCGGGACCGGTTCGGCGCGACCAACGACCGGGCGATGATGTTGCGCTTCCACGCCCAGACCGGCGGGTCGACGTTGACCGCGCAGCAGCCCGAGAACAACATCGTCCGGGTCGCGACCCAGGTGTTGTCGGCGGCGCTCGGGGGGGCCCAGTCGATCCACGCCAACGGGTTCGACGAAGCGCTCGCGCTGCCGAGCGAACGCGCGGCCAAGTTGGCGCTTCGCACCCAGCAGGTCATCGCGGCCGAGAGCGGCATCGTCGACACCGTCGATCCCCTTGGCGGTTCCTGGTACGTCGAGTCGCTGACCGCCGAGATCGAGGAGCGCGCACAGGCGTTGATCGACGAGATCGACCAACGAGGCGGGGCGGTCGCCTGCATCGACCTGATGAAGGAGCAGATCGGCGATGCGGCGTACCGCCATCAGCAAGAGCTCACCTCAGGCGAGCGGACCATCGTCGGGATCAACGCCTTCGCCGAGAACGACGCAGTCGACCCCGAACTGCTTCGCGTCGACCCCGAGATCGAAGGAGCGCAGGTCGCTCGCCTTACGCAACTGCGCGCCCAGCGCGACAACGACGCGGTCACGCGCTGCCTTGACACCGTTCGAGCCGCCGCCCTTGGCTCGGACAATCTGCTCTACCCCATGCGCGACGCGCTCCGCGCCCGTGCCACGGTCGGCGAGGTGTGCAATGTGCTGCGCGACGAGTGGGGCGAGCACGACCGAGTGCGGGCGCGCACATGAGCGTCGAGGACAAGCGCGCACGACTCAAGACCCTGCGCGACGAGGCGGTCCACGCAGGCAGCGCGGCGGCGGTCGAGCGCCAGCACGCGCGCGGCAAGGGCACGGCACGCGAGCGCATCGACATGTTGTTGGATCCCGGCTCGTTCACCGAGCTCGACATGTTCACCCGCCACCGCGCCCACGGATTCGGCCTGCAGGACAACCGTCCCTGGGGGGATGGCGTCGTCACCGGCCACGGCGAGATCGACGGGCGCAAGGTGTTCGTGTTCAGCCAGGACTTCACCGTGTTCGGCGGGAGCCTGGGCGAGGTGTTCGCCGAGAAGATCTGCAAGGTCATGGACCTGGCCGTCGCAATGGGCTGTCCCCTGATCGGCATCAACGATTCCGGCGGCGCGCGCATCCAGGAGGGCGTGGTCAGCCTGGGCGGCTACGCCGACATCTTTTACCGCAACGTCCGCGCCAGCGGCGTCATCCCCCAGATCAGCGTGGTCATGGGGCCGTGCGCGGGCGGCGCGGTCTACAGCCCCGCGATCACGGACTTCATCTTCATGGTCAAAGAGACCAGCCACATGTTCATCACCGGCCCCGAAGTCATCAAGACGGTCACCGGCGAGGAGGTGACCATGGAGGAGCTGGGCGGCGCGGTCTCGCACGCAACCAAATCCGGGGTCGCCCATTTCGCCGCAGAGAGCGAGGCGGACTGCCTGGACATGGTGCGCGAACTCATCTCGTACATCCCGCAGAACAACCTGGAGATGCCCCCCTACGAGGTGCCGGATGATGACCCCGACCGCCAGGACGCGGCGCTGGCGTCGATCATCCCGGACCTGCCCACCAAGCCCTACGACATCACGGACGTGGTGCGGGCGGTCGTCGACGACAACCACTTCTTTGAGGTCGCGCCGCTCTACGCCCAGAACCTGGTAATCGGGTTCGCCCGGCTCAACGGCCACGCGATCGGCGTCGTCGGCAACCAGCCCAAGGCCCTGGCGGGCGTGCTCGATATCGCGGCGTCCACCAAGGGCGCCCGCTTCATCCGGTTCTGCGACGCGTTCAACATCCCGGTCGTGACGTTCGTCGACGTGCCGGGTTTTTTGCCGGGGACGTCTCAGGAGTTCGGCGGGATCATTCTGCACGGGGCCAAGCTGTTGTACGCCTACGCCGAGGCGACGGTTCCCAAGCTGACGGTCATCACCCGCAAGGCGTACGGCGGCGCCTATGACGTGATGAGCAGCAAGCACATCGGCGCAGACTTCAACGCCGCGTGGCCCACCGCCGAGATCGCCGTGATGGGACCGGACGGCGCCGTCAACATCATCTTCCGCAAGGAGATCGAGGCGGCCGAGACGAACGGAGGCGACGCGGCCGCCAAGCGCGCGGAGCTGATCGCCGAGTACACGGAGCGTTTTGCCAACCCCTACATCGCGGCCGAGCGCGGCTACGTCGACGACGTAATCGAGCCCGAAGAGACCCGCCCCTGGCTCATCAAGGCGCTCGAGGTGTCGCTGACAAAACGTGAGCCCGGACCCAAACGCAAGCACGGGAACATCCCGCTTTGACCGACGCGATTGACGTTGTGGGCGGAAACCCGACCGCCGAGCAGGCGGCTGCCATCCTGGCCGCGGTGCAGGTCATCCTCGAGTCCCACGCCCAGGCGGGCTCCGAGCCCCCTTGGCCCTACCGCTCGGCATGGCGGCGGGTGGCAATCGCCGAAGGAATGCGGCTTCCGCACACCGCCTCGATCGCGGCTCGTGGGCGACCTTTGAGGTGCGCTTCGGGCACCTCAAACGATTCCGGCGACTGGGGCCCGGATGTTTCGTAAGGTCCTGGTCGCCAACCGTGGCGAGATCGCGATCCGGGTGTTCCGGACGCTGCGCGAAATGGGAGTCGCCTCGGTCGCGGTGTACAGCGAGGTCGACCGGGACGCGCTGTTCGTCCAGCACGCGGACGAGGCGTTCCTGATTGGGCCGGGGCCGGCGACAGAGTCGTACCTGAAGGCACGGACGATCATCGACACGGCGCTGCGGGCCGGGGCCGAGGCGATCCACCCGGGATACGGGTTCCTGGCCGAGAACGCGCCGTTTGCGAGGGCGTGCGCCGAGGCGGGGATCGTGTTCATCGGGCCCCCGCCCGAGGCGATCGACGCGATGGGCTCCAAGATCGGCGCACGGCAACTGATGCACGGCGCGGGCGTGCCGATCGTGCCCGGGGTGCGCGACGAGGTTGCGACGCTGGCCGCCGCCAAACGGGTGGCGAAGGAGATCGGCTACCCGGTCGCGGTCAAAGCCGCGGCGGGCGGCGGCGGCAAAGGTTTCCGCGTCGCCCGCACGCCGGGCGAACTCAAGGACGCCTTCGACGGCGCGAGGCGAGAGTCCCAGAAGTTCTTCGCGGACTCGGTCGTGTACCTGGAGCGCTACCTGCCGGAGCCCCGCCACGTCGAGATCCAGATCCTGGCCGACGCGCACGGCAACACGATCCACTTGGGCGAACGCGATTGCTCAGTGCAGCGCCGCCACCAGAAACTCGTCGAGGAGACTCCCAGCCCCGTCGTCTCGGCCGACCTGCGCAAACGCATGGGCGAGGCCTCGGTACGCGCGGCCCAAGCCGTCGGCTACCGCTCGGCCGGCACGTGCGAGTACCTGGTGTCGGGCGAGGACTTCTTCTTCCTCGAAATGAACACCCGCATCCAGGTGGAGCACACCATCACCGAGGCGGTCTGTGGCATCGACCTGATCCGCGAAATGGTCCGCATCGCCGCGGGCGAGCCCATGTCGATTCGCCAGAAGGACGTCAAACCCCGCGGTCACGCCATCGAGTGCCGCATCAACGCCGAAGACGGGTCGAACCGTTTCCTGCCGTCGCCCGGTCGCATCACCGCCTACCGGGAGCCGACCGGACCGGGAGTCCGCGTGGACTCCGGCGTGCAGGCCGGTTCCGAAATCGCCGAGATCTACGACCCGATGTTCGCGAAGCTGATCGTGTGGGACGTCGATCGCGAGTCGGCCCGGCGCCGCATGTTGCGCGCGCTCGATGAGTACATCGTGGAAGGGCCCAAAACCCTGATCCCCTTCCACAAGTGGCTGCTCACGCAGGACGAGTTCATCGCGGGCGGCGCCTGCCACGCGGCCCTCGCCGCGATGTCGGACACCGCCACACCGCTGCCGGCGGACGGACGCGCGCCCACCGTGGCGCCGTCCGCGGCCGAGCCCGAGGAGCGGACCGAGCGACGCGTCACCGCCGAGGTGGACGGCAAGCGCTTCGAGGTCCGTCTGTTCGTGGACGGCGCCGTCGGGGCGACCAAGCCCAAGCGCCCCAAGCGCGCGTCCTCGTCCGGCGGTGCCCCATCCGCCGCCACGGGTGACACGGTCGTGAGCCCGATGCAGGGAACCGTGCTCAAGGTTCTGGTCGAGATGGGCGCCCAGGTCGCTGCCGGCGACGTCATCTGCATTGTCGAGGCCATGAAGATGGAAAACGAGGTCTCAGCCCATCAGGCCGGCACGGTCAAGGAAGTCACGATCGCCGAAGGCGACGGAGTGCAGGCAGGGCAAGTGCTCGCTGTCGTGGCGTAGCAACCGTTCGGATTCGTCTCAGCCTGGATCCAGGCGAAGGGCCCGTCACGGAACAACTCCTGCGAAGGGTGGCGAGCGAAAACCGAGCGAGAGTTCAGGCACGGGCCCGAAAAGCGCCCTCCAGAGCCCGCGGTGGTGGCCGAACACGGAGGACCACGACGAGGAGCCTGCCGTCGTCGATGTCGTGGGTGCGGTCGTCACCCGTGCGGACTTTCCACTCGCCCGATGCCGACAAGCCGGGTTGCGGTTGGTCGGGGTTCTCGGTGGCGAATGCATCGATGTGCCTGCGGGTCGAACGTTCCGAGCTGCCGCGCGGAGGCGGGAGGCGCGGCGAAACAGCCATTTGGCCGTCTGTGCGACGGCCAAATGTGACATGACACGAGTGAATGTCGTGAGGGTTTTGACACACGTGGGTGCAGCGCTGTAACACGTTGGTCGCGACCGATTCAGAGGGAGGTTGGGACGTGAGGAGGGCGTACGGCTCCTCCTGCACCCGCCCGCGGTCCTACACGCGCGTCGTGACCGTCGGCTCAGGTGCCCGAGGCGGCGTCCCCGCTTCTGAGGCGTCCATAGGTGTTCGCGTCCAGGAAGCGCCCGCGCTTGAACACCGCCCGTCGCGCGACGCCCTCCAACGCGAAACCACACTTCTGCAGAACCCGGTCCGAAGCCGGGTTGCCCGCGAAGACGACCGCGTGAATACGCTGGCAGGACGTCGTCCAGAACACGTGATCGCAGAACGCCGCAAGGGCTTCGCTCATGTATCCCTGTCCCCAGTGATCTGCGCCGAGCCAGTAGCCGACCTCGGCGCCGTGGCGAGAGACGTCGACCCCGGGGTCCAGCCCGATCCCGCCGATAACCCGTCCGTCGCACACGATCACCATGCCCTGCAACGGGTGGATTCGGGTCATCGCGATCCAGTCGCGCGCATCGGTCGGTGTGTACGGACTCGGGAACGCGTCTCTCAGGTTGGCAGCCACACGCGGGTCGTTCGCCACGGATGCGATGGCGACGGCGTCTGCGATCGTAGGCCGCCGGATCTCGAGCCGCGCCGTCCGGATCACGGGGTCATCGCGATCGTGCATCGCTCATCGTCCGCGTGACCAACCGCAACGTCCCTCCGCACACCATCGCCAGAGTGTGTACCAATGCTTGTGCCGGCGCGAGGTGTAAGCACCGGTTAAAGAAGTCGGGCCGACTCGTTTCACCCATGATCATTCTGATCCCGATCGCCTTCTTGGCGGGCATCGTGACAGCGATCTCGCCGTGCGTGCTTCCGGTGTTGCCCGTCGCGATGGCCGGAGCGATCACCGGTGGGCGCCGGCCCCCTCGGCATGGTCGCCGGCTTTGTCGTCACGCTCGCGTTGACCGCGGCGCTCGAGGCGATCGGGCTGTCTGCCTTGGGCCAACGCAATCTGGGCGTCGCGCTATTGGTCGGGTTCGGGTTGACCATGGTCGTGCCGGCCCTCGGTGACAAGGTCTCCGGCGCACTCGCCCCGTCGACCCGGGTTGGCGCCCGCTTGCCGAAGGGTGGCGACGGCTTCGCCGGAGGGGCGCTGATGGGGGCAGGGCTCGGGCTTGTCTGGGCGCCGTGCGCCGGCCGCAGGGCCAAGTGCTGTTGGATGGACGACCCATCGCGCCTGAATTCGCCGGCGACGATGTCGGCAGGGACGGCAACCTGGTCGTGCGCGAACATCGGCTCTACCGGCTCGTCGACCTGGGCCGCCCCGGGGCCGGTCGCCTGACGATCCGCCTGGCACCCGGCACGCGGGCGTACGCCTTCAGGTTTGGCTGACGCAGCGCCTGAACGTGTCGTGAACGCTCGCGCGCAGCGCGACGACCGGGCCGACGACCACGACCGCGGGATTGCCGACCCGCTCCTGGCGACACCGCGCCGCCAACGTCGCGAGCGTCGCGACCACGGTGCGCTCATCTGCGGTCGTTCCTGCGTGGATCGCTGCAGCAGGCTCGTCCGCAGGACGGCCGCCGTCGATCAACACATGCGCGATGGCGTCAAGGTTGCCCATCGCCATCAGCAACACCAGCGTGCCCGGCACAGCTGCGAGGGCCCGCCACCGCTCCTGCGCCGCCGGTGAGCTCGGATCGTCGTGTCCACTCGCCACCGTGACGGTCCGCGCCAGCCCGCGGTGTGTCACTGGGATGCCGACCGCCGCGGGCACCGCCACAGCGCTCGTAACCCCGGGCACGACGACGCATGCAACGCCGGCATCGGCCAGGGCCGCCGCCTCCTCACCGCCCCGACCGAATACGAAGGGGTCGCCGCCCTTGAGCCTGACCACGTCGCGTCCCGTTCGGGCCAGTTCGATCAGCACCGCCGTGGTCTGGTCCTGCGACATGCCGTGGCGGCCGGGTTCCTTGCCCGCATCGATCAGCACGCAATCCGGTGGCGCGAGCGCCACAAGCTCCGCTGTGCCCAGCCGATCATGGACGATGACCTGGGCAGACTCGACGAGTCGCAGCCCGCGCACAGTGATCAGATCCGGGTCGCCCGGTCCCGCGCCGACCAGGTAGACTGTGCCGGTCACGCCACGACTACGGGTCTCAGCTGCGACGGTCATCGTCATCGCTTCCGGGTCCGTCATTCACTTGGGCAAACGTAGGCGCAGTGGGCGGTTCGCGGTACGGATCGGTGATCTCAGAACCCGGGGGGTCGACGTCGGATGATTGGTCCGAATGAGCAACCATCATCCGGGCGCGGAGCGCAAGGGCCATCGCCAGCCGGTCGTCGGCGTCGTCCAATTGCCGGTCGGTGAGCTCCTCGATCTTGCGGATGCGATACAGGAGCGTGTTGATATGGACCGTGAGTCGCCGGGATGCGGCCCGCAGGTTCCAGCTCTCCGCGACGAGCGCCGTGAGCGTGTCGAGGAGCGGCGCGGCGGCCGGCCCGCGCTCGCCGTGGCGAAGGAGAGGGCCGATGAACTCCTCGACGAACGCTGCGAGGCGCTCGATGTCGTCGACTTCGAACAGCAGGCGGTCGACCCCGAGTCGCCGGTAGGCGGCGACGGCGTCCCGTCCCCCCGACCGCTGCGAGACCCGCACGGCGTGGCGGGCCTCGCTCGCCAGGCGGTGCAGATCGACCGCGACGCCGGGACCCGACGAGATGCCCGCGCTCATGGACGCGCCTCCGGCCCGCGACGTCGCCACCGCGATCGCCGATCGCGCAACCCGCTCGATCTGCTCCAGCGACGGGTCCCCGGGGATCAACAACGCGATGCCCGCGCCGTGGTTGACCGCGAGCCCGCCGTCGGCAGCGACGAGATCGCCGAGGCCACGGACGATGCGACGGCGAACGTCGGGACGGTCCAGCAGGGCCTCGGACGCCGGGTCGTCAGGCTCGACGATGAGGGCCCAGACCGGACCCCGTATCCGCACACCCAACCTGGCAGCCCGGCGCGCCAGGCGACCGGCGTCCGCCGGGCTCAACTTGGTCGCCAGGAGTTCTTCGAGCAGATCGCCGCGGATGCGCTCCTCGGTCTCGGCGGACGTGCGACGCCGCACGAGTTCCAACGCAAGCACCGTCACCCCGTGTTCGATCGCGAGGCTTCGCGTCGCGTCCCCGCCGACCTCGGCGGGCGCGACGGCGAGCCAGCCCAGAAGATCACGGCCCGCCCGCACGGGCATGACCGTCAGATCATCCTCGCGGGGGGTGAGGTCGTCGAACGCTTCCAACCGTTCGGGCAACGTGGCTGCTGCGCTCCCCCCGAGTCGATCGCCCTCCTCGTCGTAGATGGCGACGGCCGCGCCGGCATGCCGCTCGATGCCCGTGCAAATCGCCGTCATCCCCGCGCGCGTCAAGACGAGTTCGCTGAAACGCCGGTTGATCTCCTCGGACCGGTGGAGTTCGACGACCCGTGACTGGAGGCGCGTTTGAAGTTCGCTCCGCTCGAGCGCACCCGCAACCTGCGCCGCGATGGCCGCCAGCAGTCCGACATCCGCCTCGGTGAACTCCCGCAGGTCGTCGGTCTGCACGTTCAGCACGCCCACCAGCCGGTCACCCGAGATGATCGGCACCGAGCACATCGAGACGAACCGCGCTTGGTCGACACCGTGTAACCAACGAAACCGCGGCTCGCTCCGCACGTCCGTCACGACGATCGGGCGCCGCTCGGCGGCTGCCCATCCGGTGATTCCCTCACCGACGCGCAACCGCACGCGACCGACGCCCGCCTGCGACAGACCGTTGGTCGCGGTGAGCAAGAGCGCCTCGCCATCCGGCTCGAGCAGGTAGATGCTGCAGACGTCGGTTTTTGCCGTCTCGGTCGTCTCTGCGATAACCCGGTCCATGAGCGCACGGGGGTCAAGCGTCGACGCAGCCATCAAGGCAAGGCGCTGAAGGAACCGCAACTCACGTACCGAGTCCACCATTGGAGTCCAAGATAGGGGCCGCCCAGCGCGCGATCTTTGTGCATCGGGACAAGCCGAACCCCCGGGCACACGACATCGCGCGGACGCGGCCGGTCACGTCCTGGCGCTGAGCGCGGCCGCAAGCGCTTGGAACATCGCCCCCATGCGCGGGGTCGTGGGCTCGACGTGGACGGGCAGCCCGTGCTCCAAGAGCGCGTCACGTGTGACCGGCCCCACGGCCACGATCAGCGCTCCCGCTGTGCCGATCGCACCGACCGCGATACCCGCCCGTTCGGCCAGGGCGACGAAGCCGTGTACGGCGTGGGCGCTCGTGAAGGTCAGCGCGTCGAGCCGCCCCTCGACGGCGGCGCGCGCCAGGTCGATCGCCCCGCGCGCGTCGGGTGGAACGTCGATCTCATAAGGGTGGGCCTCGACAACTTCGGCGCCACCCGCGCGGAGCGGGGCGACCATCACGTCGGGCGACGCGCCCGCGCACTGAACGAGGATCCGCGTGCCGGTCAGGGGCTCGGACATGAGCACATCACGGATGACGCGACTCTCGGCGGGGTGGGCAGTCCACTCAACGGGGATCGCGAACTCGCGTAACACCTTGCGCGGCTTGGTTCCCCTGGCCACGACGCGGGCTGCGCGAAGCACAGCCAGCAGGGGTTGGATCACATCGGTGCGCGTCGCCGCATCGAGCAGGTGCCTGGCCCCGACCCCCGTGACGAACACGGCCGTGTCGAGGGGCGCTGCCAGCATTTGGTCCAGCGTCGTCCGCAGCACGTCGTCCGGCGCGGGGTGATCGATGTCGACGCTCGGGCCGTGAAGCGGGACACCGCCGAGCGACCGAACCAGGTTCGCCTGCTCGTCGGCCCGCCGCGCCGCGGTGATCCCGACCTGTGCGCCGTTCATCGCGCATATGTTAGTGACCTTCGGCGCGCCATCGCCGCGATCTTGTTCGATGCTGCGCCACGGGCACGATCGGCACTGGTTGTGGTGATGATCCATCCGGGCGCACGCGAATTTCGGATCGTCGGTCCATACCGGGGGTCAGCACCCCGCGCCTACCCTCCTCGCTGTCAACTCCGAGGAGGTCCGATGGGTTCAAATACGGCTGCGGCGGCTGCGCCGAAGATTGGTTCGTTCACCCGTGCCAATCCGTATTGGATCGACGACTGGCGACCGGACGACCCCGCCTTTTGGGAGAACGGCGGCAAGGTCATCGCCCGACGCAACCTGATCTTCTCGATCCTCTCCGAGCACATCGGGTTCTCCATCTGGTCGCTCTGGTCGGTCTTCATCCTGTTCCTCGGGCCGGCGTACGGATTCGACCCGGGCCAGAAGTTCCTGCTCGCGGCGATGCCCGCAGCCGTCGGCAGTCTGGTTCGCCTGCCGTACAGCCTGGCCGTGGCGCGATTCGGGGGACGCAACTGGACAATCGTGAGCGCTTTGCTGTTGCTCGTCCCGTGCGTGCTGGCCGGCATCGTGCTGGAACCCGGCATCTCGTTCACGACACTCCTGATCGTGGCGATGACCGCAGGCGTCGGAGGCGGCAACTTCGCCTCGTCGATGATCAACATCTCCAACTACTACCCGACGCCGCTCAAAGGCTGGGCGCTCGGCCTGAACGCCGGGGGCGGCAACATCGGCGTCGCCGCGGCGCAGCTCGTCGGGCTGGCAGTGCTGGCCATCGCGGGCGCAAACCACCCGCGACTGATGCTGCTGATCTACATCCCCCTGATCGGCATCTCGGCCCTGTGCGCGTCGTTGTTCATGAACAACCTGACCCAGGTCAAAAACGACAAGCGGGCCCTGCGTGACGTCACAAAGGACGGCCACACCTGGATCCTCTCGTTCCTCTACATCGGGACCTTCGGATCCTTCATCGGCTTCAGCTTCGCCTTCGGCCAAGTGCTGCTCGTGCAGTTTCCGGAGACGTTCACAAAGCCGATCGAGGCCGCCTACGTGACGTTCCTCGGCCCGCTCATCGGCTCGCTCATCCGACCGGTCGGCGGCAAGCTGGCCGACCGGGTCGGCGGGGCGGCGGTGACGTTCTGGAACTTCGTCGCGATGGGCACAGCCGCGACCGTGGTGCTGGTGGCTTCCCTCCAGGAGTCCCTGCCGCTCTTCATCGCGGGCTTCATGGCACTGTTCGTCTTCGCCGGCCTCGGCAACGGATCGACCTACAAAATGATTCCCGCGATCTTCACCGCGAAAGCGCGGATCGCCCGCGAGGCGGGCACGGATGAGACGGTGGCGACCGGTGAGGCGCGCCGCCTGTCTGGAGCACTGATCGGCATCGCCGGCGCCGTCGGCGCCCTCGGCGGGGTGCTCGTCAACGTCGCGTTCCGCGAATCGTTCCTGAGCACCGGCAACGGCAACGCCGCGTACGTGTCTTTTATCGCCTTCTACGCCGTGTGCTTCGCAGTGACCTGGGTGGTCTACCTACGCCCCCACCGCTCGCGGCTCGCAGGGGTCTGACCGACCGTCGAACGTACGCCACACCCCGCGAAGTTCGGCTGGACCGTCCATATCGGACGATCCAGCCGAACGGGGAGGCCAAAAGATTGGACGCTCACTCCGAAGATCGCTTGGCGACCCGCTCCTACCATCGAGCGGTGTCCACTCGACCACAGCGACGATCCCGTTGGAGTTCTGGCTCCGACGTCGTCACTCCCGCCGCGGAGCCCTCGGCCGGCACACCGACCCACTGCCCGTACTGCGCGCTGCAGTGCGGCATGACGATCGTGGACGGCGCAGACGAAACGGTGGTGGCGCCGCGTGACTTCCCCACCAATGCCGGCGGTCTCTGCCGCAAAGGCTGGACGTCTGCGGCGCTCCTGCGCCACCCGGAGCGCCTGCGGGCCCCGTTGGTGCGCGAGCGGCGGGGCGGCCCCCTGGTGGAGACCACCTGGACGGACGCCATCGCACGGACCGCGCGCGGCCTGGCCGATGCTCAGCGCGCCTACGGCCCTGCCGCGGCGGGAGTCTTCGGCGGAGGCGGACTGACCAACGAGAAGGCCTACCTGCTGGGAAAATTCGCGCGGGTCGGGCTTCGGACACCGTCCATCGACTACAACGGCCGCTTCTGCATGTCGTCTGCAGCGGCCGCGGGGATGCGCGCCTTCGGCCTCGACCGCGGGCTCCCGTTCCCACTTGAGGACATCCCCCTGGCCGAGGTCCTCGTGCTGGTGGGCGCCAACCCGGCCGAAACGATGCCGCCGGCGATCCGCTTCGTCGACGAGCAACGCCGCAGGGGCGGACAGCTGATCGTGATCGACCCGCGCGCGACGTCGACCGCCCGCACGGCGACCCTGCACCTGGCGCCCGGACCGGGCACCGACCTGGCCCTGGCGAACGGCTTGCTCCACATCCTCGTGCGCGAGCGCATGATCGACCGGGACTTCATCCACGAGCGCACCAGCGGCTTCGGGGCCGTGCTGCAGGCGGTCGCGACCTACTGGCCCGATCGCGTCGAGCGCATCACGGGAGTGCCGGCCGACGACCTCCGCCGCGCCGCGCTGATGCTCGGCCAGGCGCGCACGGCGATGGTGCTGACGGCGCGCGGCTCCGAGCAGCACAGTAACGGCACCGAGACGGTGCTCTCCTTCATCAACCTCGTCTTGGCGCTCGGCCAGGCGGGCAAGCGCGGCTGCGGCTACGGGTGCATCACCGGCCAAGGCAACGGGCAGGGTGGCAGGGAGCACGGCCAGAAGGCCGATCAGCTGCCCGGCTACCGGCGTATCGACGACCCCGCGGCGCGCGCGCACGTGGCCGGCGTGTGGGGCGTCGACCCCGATGAGCTCCCGGGACCGGGGGTTTCGGCGTACGAGATGCTGGACGGCTTGGGGACTCCCGGGGGCGTGCATGCGCTCCTGGTGATGGGCTCCAACCCCGTCGTGTCGGCCCCGAACGCCGGCCACATCCAGGAGCGCATCGACGCGCTCGACTTCCTTGCTGTGGCAGACCCCTTCCTGTCCGAGACGGCCGAGCGCGCAGACGTGGTCTTTCCGTCGACCCAATGGGCCGAGGAGGAGGGAACCATGACCAACCTGGAGGGGCGGGTGCTGTGGCGTCGTCGGGCGGTCGACCCCCCGACGGGCGTTCGGAGCGACATCCAGATCCTTGTCGGCCTCGCCGGCTCCCTCGGCCGGGGCCACCTGTTTGCGACCACCGAGCCCCGCGAAGTGTTCGACGAGCTTCGGCGCGCGAGCGCGGGCGGCCCCGCCGACTACTCCGGCATCACGTACGAACGCATCGCCGCAGAGGACGGGGTCTTCTGGCCGTGTCCGGCCCAGGACCACCCGGGCACGCCGCGGATGTTCCTGGACCGGTTCGCCACCGACGACGGGCGCGCGCGCTTCCACGCGGTCAACCACCGCCCCGCCGCCGAGGAGCCCGACCGCGACTTCCCCATGCACCTGACGACCGGCAGGGTGATGGGCCACTACCAGTCCGGAACCCAGACCCGCCGGGTGACCGAGTTGGACGACGAATCGCCGGAATCGTTCGTCGAGATGCACCCGCAGATCGCCCGCCTGTTCGGCATCGCGGACGGCGCGCTGGTAACCCTCGCGAGCCGCCGTGGCACAGCCACCGCACGGGCCCGCCTGTCGACGGCGATCCGCCACGACACCTTGTTCATGCCGTTCCACTGGGCCGGCAACGGACGGGCGAACCTTCTGACCAATCCCGCCCTGGACCCCTATTCACGCATGCCGGAGTTCAAGACCTGCGCCGTCCGCATCGAGCCGCTCCGCGACCTCAGTAGCCGAGCAGGAATAACTGGTGCGCCGGATGGCGAGTGAACACCGAGCCAGACGGTGGCGGCGAGCCTCGCCGCTACTGGTGGTCACGGTGATCTCGCCGCCGCCGTATGGCGATGGATTGCAGCCGCTCCACGGCGCAGGAGTTCCTGCGCGGCCCCTTGCACCGACCACCGAAGGAGTTCGACCATGACCACAGCCGTAACGGGATACGCGCGCGACACCGAGCCGGCCACGATGATCCGCCGCAAGCTGGTCGTCATCGGAAACGGCATGGCCGGGGCCCGGACGGTCGAGGAGATCCTGGCCCGGGGCGGGGGCGAGCAGTTCGACATCACGGTCTTCGGCGACGAGCCGTACGGCAACTACAACCGGATCCTGCTCTCCGGTGTTCTGTCGGGCCAGTCGGACGCGAGCGACATTTTCATCAACCCGCTGGACTGGTACACCGACAACGACATCGAGCTTCGCGCCGGGGCACGGGTGACCTACGTCGACCGGGATGCACACGTGGTGTACGCCGATGACGGGACGTGCGCCCCGTACGACAAGCTTATCGTCGCCACCGGCAGCCGCCCGTTCGTACCCCCGATCGCCGGCGTCATGAACGGAAACGGGCCGCGTCCCGGCATCTTCGTGTTCCGCACGATCGACGACTGCAATGCCATCGCCCACTACGCCAAAGGCTGCTCCCGCGCGGCGGTCATCGGCGGTGGCCTGCTGGGTCTCGAGGCCGCGCGCGGCCTGTTGAGCCACGGCGTCGAAGTCCACGTCGTCGAAGCCGGACCCCACCTGATGGGTCAGCAACTCGACGCCCAAGGCGGGCGGATCCTTGCGCGGACGCTGCGCGAAATGGGCATCGGCGTGCATTGCGGCGCCGCCACCACACAGGTCACCGGCGACGACCGCATCACTGGGCTCACGTTTGCCGACGGCGGCCACCTGCAGTGCGACATGGTCGTTGTGGCGGCCGGAATCCGCGCCAACGCCGAACTGGCCGCCGACTGCGGTCTGGCCGTCGAGCGCGCCGTGGTCGTCGACGACCAACTGCGCACCGAGGACCCGGATGTCTACGCCGTCGGCGAGTGCGCACAGCACCGCAACCAGGTCTACGGACTGGTCGCACCGCTCTGGGAGCAAGCCCAGGTGCTCGCAGACCACATCACCGGCACCGACGTGTCCGCCGCCTACGAGGGCTCCAAGCTCGCGACCAAGCTCAAGGTCATGGGCGTCGAGCTGGCCGTCATGGGGCTCAAGGAGCCCGAGCATGACGAGGATGAGGTGCTGCAGTTCAGCGAACCGCATCGCGGCGTCTACAAGACGGTCATCCTGCGCGACGGACGGCTGGTGGGCGCCACCCTGCTCGGCGACGTCAGCAAGGTCTCCTACCTGACCCAGGCGTTCGACAAGGGCACGCCGCTTCCCCAGGATCGCCTGGAGCTGTTGTTCGACATCGGGACGCCGACCGCCGCCGTGTCGGTCGCCGACATGCCCGACGACACCCAGATCTGCAACTGCAACGGCGTCAGCAAGGGCGCCATCGCCGCTTGCGCCACAGGCGGCGCGAACAGCATCGGGGCGGTCATGAAGGCCACCCGCGCCGGCACGGGATGCGGGTCGTGCAAGGAACAGGTGGCCGAGATCGTGGAGTGGGCCGCCGGGGACGCGCTGGTGGAGGACCTGTCGGCCCACTATTACGTCCCGGGCGTCCCACTGCCCAAGGCCGAGCTGGTCGAGCAGATCCGCAGCCGCGGCCTGCGCTCCGCCTCCCAGGTCTTCGACGCGTTGGCGGACGGCCGTGACGACCCGGCCAGCAAGATGGGGCTCACGTCACTCCTGCGGACGATCTGGGGGGTGGACGAGCTGGGCGACGAGCGCGATGCGCGGTACATCAACGACCGCGTCCACGCCAACATCCAGCGCGACGGCACGTTCTCGGTCGTCCCGGGGATCTCCGGGGGTGTCACCTCCGCCGACCAGCTTCGGCGCATCGCCGACGTCGCTGACAAGTACGCCGTGCCGATGATCAAGATCACCGGGGGCCAGCGCATCGATCTGCTCGGCATCACCAAGGACGACCTGCCGGGAGTGTGGAAGGACCTCGGCATGCGCTCCGGTCACGCCTATGGCAAGTCGTTTCGCACCGTCAAGTCATGCGTCGGCACCGACTTCTGCCGCTTCGGGGTGGGCGATGCGATCGGG
>JANMDV010000199.1:0-4605 GCA_031376485.1 Actinomycetota bacterium | reverse complement strand
GTCGCGGGGGGCCAGAGCCTGATCCCGCTCATGAAGTTCCGTTTTGCCAGCCCGGCGATCCTGGTCGACATCAACGGCATTCCCGGCCTCGACACCCTCGCCGAAGGCGACGGGGGTTTGCGAATCGGCGCGCTTGTGCGTCACAAGGACTGCGAGCGCAGCGACCTGCTGAAGGGCGGTAAGTGGGGTCTGCTCGGCGCGACCGCGCCGCTCGTCTCGGACCCGATCATCCGCAACCGCGGCACCATCTGCGGTTCGCTCGCCCACGCCGATCCTCAAGGCGACTGGGCGTCGGCGATGATGGCCTGCCGGGCCGAAGTCATCGCGCAGGGGTCGGGCGGCTCCCGGCGCATCAAGGTCGGCGAGCTTGTGACCGGGCCGTTCGAGACACAGATCGAGGCCAACGAGATCATCACCGAATGCGTGGTGCCCGATCCGGGCGCCAACACCGGGGGCATGTACCTGAAGCTCGAACGCAGGATCGGTGACTACGCCACAGCCGCGGTCGCGGTCCAGGTGACGATGGCAAACGGCACGATCGGCCAGGCGGGCATCGCGTTGACCGGCGTCGGCTCGCGCAACATCCAGGCGAGCGAGGCAGAGGCTTTGCTGGCCGGCAAGGAACCTTCGACCGAGCTCATCGTCGAGGCGTCCAAGTTGGCGGCAGCGGCCGCCGACCCCACCGCGGACAACCGCGGCAGCGTCGCGTACAAGCGCAGCGTCATCCGGGTGTTCACCGAACGGGCGCTCATCGAATCCATCCGGCAGGCCAATGGAGGTGCAAAGTGAGCACAGAAGCACCCCCGGCCGCACGGCCGGTCAACGTCACGATCAACGGCGCGGCGCGAAGCGCGTCCGTCGAGCCGCGAGCCCTGCTGGTCCACTTCATCCGCGAATCACTCGGGCTGACCGGCACCCATATCGGCTGCGACACCACCAGTTGCGGCGCCTGCACCGTCCTGGTCGACGGCGTCCCGATGAAGAGCTGCACCATGTTCGCGGTGCAAGTCGAGGGCAAGGAGATCACCACCGTCGAGGGCCTCAAGGGACCGGCCGGGCTGCACCCCGTGCAGGAGGGCTTCCACGAGGAGCACGGCTTGCAGTGCGGGTTCTGCACCCCTGGGATGATGTTGAGCAGCAAGGCGCTTCTGGAGGAGAACCCCGACCCCACGGAGGAAGAGATCCGCTGGGCGTTGTCCGGTCAGATCTGCCGGTGTACCGGGTATACGAACATCGTCAAAGCCGTGCAGTACGCGGCGAAGAAGATTCGGGAAGGCGGTGCGTCGTGACGACCGAAAGCCGTGAAGAAATCCGTGGCATCGGCCACTCCGTCAAGCGCATCGAGGACGCACGCTTCATTCAGGGCCGCGGCAACTACGTCGAGGACGTGGTGCTGCCCAACATGCTCCACATGGCGATCCTGCGGAGCCCATACGCGCACGCGACGATCACGTCGATCGACACCACGCGGGCGAGTGCCGCGCCGGGCGTCGTCGTCGTGGTGACCGGGGAGATCCTGGCCGCCCACAACCTGGCGTGGATGCCGACGCTGTCGGGCGACACGCAGGCAGTGCTCGCCACCGACAAGGTGCGATTCCAGGGGCAGGAGGTCGCGTGTGTCATCGCAGAGACCATCGCCCAGGCGCACGACGCGCTCGAGTTGGTCGACGTGGAGTACACACCGCTGCCGGTCGTCACCAGTCCGCAGCAGGCGATGTCCGCGGGCGCACCGATCATCCGCGACGAGAAGGAAGGGCAGACCGACAACGCGTGCTACCACTGGGAGGCGGGCGATGCGGCGGCCACCGAGCAGGCGTTCGCCGCCGCCGACAAGGTCGTCAGCCTCGACACCTACTACCCGCGCTGTCACCCGGCCCCGCTCGAATGCTGTGGCTGTGTCGCCGACGTCAACCCGGCCGACGGCAGGGTCAAGATCTACATGACGTCCCAAGCCCCGCACGCCCACCGCACGCTGTTTGCCATCGTGGCCGGGTTGCCGGAGCACAAGATCCAGATCATCAGCCCCGACATCGGCGGGGGGTTCGGCAACAAGGTGCCGATCTACCCCGGCTACGTCGTCGCGACAGCGGCGTCGCTTTTGATCGGCCGACCGGTCAAGTGGATAGACGACCGCACGGGCAACCTGATCTCGACCGGCTTCGCCCGGGATTACCACATGCATGGCGAGCTGGCCTTGCAAGGCGACCAGATCACGGGCCTGCGGGTCAAGATGCTCTCCGATAACGGAGCGTTCTACGCCGATGCCCAGCCGTCCAAGTTCAAGGCGGGTCTCTTCCACATCGTCACCGGCTCGTACGACATCCCGGCGGCGCACGTGGTCACCGACGGCGCGTACACCAACAAGGCCCCGGGTGGGGTCGCGTACCGGTGTTCGTTCCGCGTGACCGAGGCCAGCTTCCTGATCGAGCGGCTCGTACACAACGCCGCCTTCGAGCTGGGGATGGACCCGGTCGACTTCCGCAAGACCAACTTCATCCAGCCTGATCAGTTCCCGTACACGTCGGCCACCGGCTTCGAGTACGACTCGGGCGACTACGAGGCCGCCATGGACCTGTGCCTGCAGAAAATGGATTACACGGGTATGCGGGCGGAGCAGGCCACAGCCCGCCAGGAGGGACGTCTGTTGGGCGTCGGACTCGCGTCGTTCACCGAGGTCGTCGGGGCCGGCAAGGGCAAGGACTACGACATCGCGGGCCTGCGCATGTTCGACTCGGCCGAGCTTCGGTTGCACCCGACGGGCAAGGCGATCCTGAAGCTCGGCACCAAGTCACAGGGGCAGGGTCACGAGACGACCTACGGTCAGATCATCGCAAGCCAGCTCGGCATCCAACCGGAGGACGTCCTGGTGGAGGAGGGCGACACCGACACGACGCCGTACGGCCTCGGCACCTACGCCAGCCGTTCCACGCCGACCTCGGGTGCCGCGGCCGTCATCATCGCCCGCAAGCTGCGTGACAAGGCCCGGCTGATCGCCGCGCACCTGCTCGAATGCTCACCCGACGACCTCGAATGGGATCAGGACCGGTTCCACGTCAAGGGGGCTCCGGACCGGGTCAAGACGATCCAAGAGTGCATCTTCGCGGCCTACTCCGACATCCCCGACGGCATGGAGCCTGGGATCGAAGGCGTCCATTACTACGATCCCCCCAACATGACGTATCCATTCGGCACCTACGGCGTCGTCGTCGAGATCGACCGGGGTACCGGCGAATGGAAGGTCCAGAAGATGGTCGCCGTCGACGACTGTGGCGTGCGGATCAACCCGATGATCGTCGAGGGCCAGATCACGGGCGGGTTGACGGAGGGCTATGCGACCGCGGCCATGCAGTTGATCGACTTCGACGAGGACGGAAACTGCATCGGCTCCAACTTCATGGACTACCTGATCCCGACCTCGTGGGAGACCCCGGTGTTCGACCTGGGCGAGACGGTGACGCCGTCGCCGCACCACCCGATCGGGGCCAAGGGCGTCGGCGAGTCGGCCACGGTCGGATCGCCCGCCGCCTACGTCAACGCGGTCATCGACGCACTCCAGCACGCCGGCGTCACCAACATCGACATGCCACTGACGTCGGCCAAGGTGTGGGAAGCGCTGAACGAGGTGGGACTGGCCCTGTGAGCAGCCGCCGAAGCGCTGTGTCTGTCGAACGAATTTGTCTCGTGACTCGGGAACCGCGTCACGAGACCAGTTCTCGCGCCCGCGGAGCGGGCGCCTGCCGCGCCCCCACCGGTGAGGCGGCGTATGGGTGACGTGATCGCAGGGGCCGCCCGACTCGGCGCAGGAGGGACGGCGTACGCACTGGCCACGGTCGTCGGGGTGCTGCGTCCGGCCTCGGCGCGGATGGGAAACCAGGCGATCGTCACGGCCGACGGGGTGATCGACGGCTGGGTCGGCGGAGCCTGCTCCGAGCCGGTCGTCATTCGCGAGGCGCTTCGGTCGCTCGTCGACGGCCAGCCGCGCCTCGTCAGGATCTGCCCGGCAGGCGACGCCGCGGACGCCGGTCCGGGCGTGGTCATCGCCGAGAGCACATGCGCATCGGAGGGAACCGTGGAGGTGTTCATCCAGCCGCATCTGCCGACGCCGCTCCTGCGGGTCGTCGGGGACAGCCCCGCGGGACGGACTCTGCGGGAACTGGCGCGGACGATTGGCTGGCGTGTGACCTCAGGGGATGGGGACGCCGACGCCGTCGTGATCGCGACGATGGGCCGCGGCGACGAAGATGCGGTGCAGCAGGCGATCACATCGGGTGCCGGATACGTGGGTCTGGTCGCGAGCGCCCGTCGTGCAGGGGTCGTCCGTGCGGCACTCCGGGAGCGCGGTGCCACGGACGCGCAGCTTGCGGGCGTACGGAGCCCGGCGGGCCTGGACCTCGGCCCGTCCACGCAGGAGGAGATCGCGGTCGCGATCCTGGCCGAGCTCGTGGCCTGGAGCCACAGTCGCGCGGGCTCCACCGCGCAGCTTCTGGAGGCCGTCGACCCGGTGTGCGGAATGACCGTCAGCATCGAAGGCTCCGACGTCACGTATGACCATAACGGTGTGACCTATTACTTCTGCTGTCCCGGGTGTCGCAGCATGTTCGAAGC
>JANMDV010000025.1:0-13348 GCA_031376485.1 Actinomycetota bacterium | reverse complement strand
GCATTGCGGCACTGGCGAGATCGCCGTTACCGCCAGTAGCGGCGAGGCTCGCCAGCACCGCGTTGCTCGGTTTTGCTTTGGAAATAGCCGTCCTGCGGTTCGTATTTCCAGCGCCGGGGGCGAGCCCGCTCCGGGCCGTTTCGCTCGCCGTCCGGCAGGGCGTTTTCATGACACGGGCCCTTACACGAGGCCGCCACGGGCCTCACCGAAGAGGTCGGTCCGCCGGTGTTTGAGTGCGGGCAGATCTCGGCGGATCCGGGCGAGCCCGGCGAAGTCCAGGTCGACGACGATGACGGCCTCTTCGTCGGGGGCTTCTGCCAGGACCACTCCCCAGGGGTCGACGATCATGCTGTGGCCGTACGAGTCGGTCCCGGTCGCGTGGGTTCCGATCTGGCCGGCGGCGATCACGAACGCCTGGTTCTCGATCGCGCGTGCGCGAAGCAGCGGCTCCCAGTGTGCGCGGCCGGTGATCGCGGTGAACGCGGCCGGCACGGTCAGGATCTGTGCGCCCGCCGTGGCGAGCGCCCGGAAGAGCTCAGGAAAGCGCACGTCGTAACAGACGGCCATCCCGATGACTCGGCCCAGCGCCTCACCCACCACGACCTCGCTGCCGGGAAGCGCACCATCGGATTCGCGGTAGGTGTGCCCGCCGACTTCGACATCGAACAGGTGGAGCTTGCGGTAGACAGAGGTCACGCGGCCATCCGGTTGGATCAGGACGCTTGTGTTGTAGGCACGATCGGTGCCCGCCCCCACCTCGCCGACGCTTCCGGCGACGAGGGCGATTGCATGCGTCGTCGCCCACCCGCGCGCGGCCTGGAGCGAGGGTCCGTCCAGAGGTTCGGCCCCAGACGCCTGCCGGTGATCGACGTCGATCAGGTTCCACTTCTCGGGCAAGACGACGAGCCGTGCCCCACGTTCGGCGGCTTCCGCCACCAACCGCGCCGCAGTCGCGATGTTGGCGTCCTTATCGCCGCCGGTCGTCAACTGCACGGCCGCGACCCTCAGGATGTCACCAGTCGGCCCCATTGCAGACGACGATAGCGGCCCGTCCCGCCGCGGGAGCGCTACGCTGTGTGGCAACATCCGTTCGTTTGAGAGGTGAGGTCAATGTCGGCACCGGTTCTGACACGTATCGAAGAAGTCCTCGACGACATCCGTCCCGCGCTGCACTCGGATGGTGGCGACGTCGAGTTGGTCGATTTCGACGAGGAGGGCTTCGTCCACCTCAACATGCTCGGCGCCTGCGGCGGCTGCCCGATGTCGACCGCAACGCTCGTCCTTGGGATCGAAGCGGCGCTCCGCGAGCGCGTTCCCGAGGTCGAGGGCGTCATCCCCGTGTAGGCCACGCGAAGGGAGCACCGCCCCGTTTGGCGGCTGCAAACCATCGCCATGCGGCGTTGCGAGACCGCCGTTACGACTGGGAGCAGCGATGCTCGCCACCGCCGCCGTGGCCTTCCGTTTCTTCGCTCGTAATCCGGCGCAGTGATTGTTCCCGACCGGGAAAGCGCTTGCCACAAGGCAAGACGTCCCGCTCCCGCCTTTGTTCGTGTGACGTGGGTCGCAGGCCCTCGGCGATGAGGACCGGCTCGGTGTTTGCTCGCCGACGTCCCGAGCCCGACGACGAGCTCTTCCACCGGCCTCCGAATCCACGGCCCCGAAAATAGTCATTCGGCCAGACCCTTAACGGCCAATCGTGTCTTCCCGGTGCGTCTGGCGACACACACATGACACAGGTCGGTGCAGTTCTGTCACACGTTTGTGGAGCACATTCAACGTCGTGCGCCGTGAATCAGTGTGACGTGACGAGCTTCAAAGCCCTCGCGGATCCGACCCAGCGAAGCGTGCTCGACGAGCTTTTCCGCGAGGACGGGCAAACGTTGAGCGCGCTTGAGGAGCGCTTTGCGATGACGCGCTTCGGCGTGATGAAACACCTCAAACAGCTGGAGAGAGCGGGCTTGGTGGTGACCAAACGGCGAGGCCGCGAGAAGCTCCACTTCCTGAACCCGGTCCCCATCCGGCTCGTCCACGACCGGTGGGTGAGCAAGTACGCCGAGCCCTGGGCGGCTGCGCTCAGCGGGCTCAAGAACGAACTGGAGAGTCCCATGGAAAAGGTTTTCGAGATCTACATCCGCACTACCCCGGAGCGCCTCCGGGAGGCGATCACCGACGGCGAGATCAGGAGCAAGTACACCTTCGGCGCCCGAGTCACCTCGGATTGGACGCCCGGATCGCGGTACGAGATGGGGCACCCCTCCGCCGATGGGCTCTTGGGCGAAGGAGAGAACTTGGAGGTCGACCCCCCACGCCGCCTCGTCCAGAGCATTGGTGGCGCTGTGGAGCGATGACATGAAGCGCGAAGGAACGTCGCGGGTCACCTGGGCGATCGAGCCGATCGGTGACTCCTGCCGCCTGACCGTCACCCACGACCAGCTGCGCGAGGCTGCGAACGACGAGATCTACGGCGGATGGCCGATGATCCTGTCCGGCCTCAAGACGTGGCTTGAGACGGGTCAGTTGCTCAACACACCGGGATCCCTGCGTTACAGCTGAGCGGGCCTCACACGGGCATCGACGCCCACAGGGAACGCGTCGCGAGCATCGGACCGCCGGTGCCGGCCGCAACTGCGCCACATCGGCGACTCGACTAACCTGGGCTCATCCTTCGTGGAAGCGTCTCTCAGACCTATGTGTTAGGACTCGCCGCCGCCCATCGCTGCGGCGGCTCGCCGGGCCATCTCGTCCGGCGCAACGTCCTCGATGCGCGACGCGACGCTCCATCGGTGGCCCCAGAGGTCCAGGAACTGGCCTGACCGGTCGCCGTAGAACTGATCCTCGACCGGGCGCACGACCTGCGCTCCCCGCTCGACCGCTCGGGCAAACGTGGCATCGACGTCTTCGACGTACACGCCAAGCGTCACGGCCGTGCCGCCGAACGCCGTGGGGCCGCGTGCGCCCCACTCCGGAAACTCGTCGGAGAGCATGACCACCGAGTCGCCGATGGCGAGTTCGGCATGACCGATCTTGCCGTCCGGCGCTCCCAGACGCATACGTTCGGTCGCGCCGAACACCGCCGAGTAGAACACAATCGCATCCTCCGCCCCGTCTACGCAGATGTAGGCAGATACGACGGGATACCCCTCTGGGATCGGCTTGATGTTCATGAGAGTCCTCTCCGTACGAACGTATGTTCGTGACAGAGTACCGAAGCAGCGGCGCTTACGCAACGTCCGCGGCATGCCGAACGGACCTCCCATACTCGGAGGCCCGCCACAGCACAATCGGGGTGCCCGGATTTGAACCGAGGACCTCTCCGACCCGAACGGAGCGCGCTACCAAGCTGCGCCACACCCCGAAACCAGCCGAGGCATCGTATCGATCCCGCTTCGCCTGCGCCAGCCGACGGATGTACAGGGAGATGCAAAACGCAGTCGCAACTCTCCATATTTGGGGACCATGACATTCAGCCGGAGTTTTGGTTTACTTAACGGCTCACTCCGGGGGGGCCTTTTGTGAATCGCTCCCTTTGTTCCCCCGGTGCCGACCACGATGCCGCCGCCAGTTCGACACCAGTGTGTTGACAGCGCCCCCGGGCGGCCTGTCCGTGGGCCCCAACGTCGCACCCGGCGCTGGCCGATCGAGATCATGCTGTTCGCGGGGGCACTCGCGTTGTACCAGCTGTCGCGAGCGTTCGTTGTCGGCGACGCCGGTGACGCCGTCAGGAACGCGTGGGAGATCATCGACATCGAGAAGGCCTCCGGGCTCTTCTTCGAGACGAGCGTGCAGCGCTGGATGCTGGACAACCTCCACCTGACCCAGTTCCTGAACCACTTCTACGTGTGGGCGCACCTGCCGGTCACGGCGGCGTTCTTCGTGTGGCTCTACCGAACCCGGCGGGAGGCATACCCATTCGTGCGGAATGCGTTCTTCGTCGCCAACGGCGTCGCGCTGGCGGTCTTCGTCGTCTACCCCGTCGCCCCGCCGCGCCTGATGACCAGTGAGGGCTTCATCGACACGCTCTCGATCATCAGCGGGATCGACCTTTATGCCGGCAACCTTTCGGGCTGGTTCAACCCGTTCGCCGCGGTCCCGTCCATGCATTTCGCCTACGCCCTGATGATCGGCGTCGTGGCAGCGATGCTGCTGAGGCGCTGGCCGATGAAACTCCTGGTGCTGACCTACCCGCTGCTCGTCTTCGTCGCAATCGTGGGCACCGCCAACCACTATGTCCTCGACGCGGCCGCCGGTGGCGCAGTGATGTTGACGGCGTTCGCGGCGACCGCGCTCTGGCGGGTTGGTCACGCGCGCATCCGGCGCGCCGAGGAGCCGGCCGCCCCGACGGGCCTCCGCACCGACTGACGCCTCGCAGAAACCCGCGCCCTGCGACCTGTCACGCTTGATTACCCGGACACAGAGTTGGTAATCTTTGTCACATGGACGTCTTGGTTCGGTCGGCGTGTTGATCCTCACTCCGACCATGTTTGCCCGCTCGCAGTCCGACGACCCGCCCGCTCCCCGCAGGTGGGTCGTTTTTCGTTGTGCGCCCCACGTTCGAGGAGGAGTAACCGATGGCGATCCACCTGACCCCGGATGAGCTTTCCGACGCGCTCGGAATGAGCAGCCGCGACGTCGTTCGCCTGTGCCACGAGGAGGCAGTGCCGATCCTTCACGGCAAGATCGACAAAACCCTCTTCGTCTACTCGATGAAGGCATCAGGCCGCGAGCTGCCCGAGGACGCAGAAGTGCTGCTGCAGATGCCCGGGTAGGTCGGAGCACGCAACGGGTGGTGATATCGTCGGCCCCGTCGTGCCGATCGCATTCCCCCCTTGACAGTCCGACGTGCCGCACTCGCCGCAGTCGCATTGCTCGTTGCCGCAGCCCCGGCGGTCGGAGCGCGACAGGCGCCGCCCCCCGCACCCCTCGCCTCGGTCCTGGCGAGCTGGACCGCTGCGAACCCCGGCACGAGCGCCGCCGTTTGGCGCTTGGACGCAGGCGAGCCGGTCGAGGTCCTGGCCTACAAGGCAACGACCCCGCGGCGGCCGGCCTCGACGATGAAAATCGTGACGGCGGCCTCAGCCCTGCTCGCGCTATCGCCTGACTTCCAGTTCGAGACACGACTCTACGCGGGAGCGGCGTCCACGCAGACCGGCCAAGTGCTCACCGGTCCGCTCTACCTCAAAGGCTATGGGGACCCGACGCTGGCCAGCGCCGCCTACTCACGCCGCTATATGAACGGCGCCGCTGGGGCAATCGCGAAGCTCGTCCGCCCGCTGCGTGACGCGGGCATCACCAAGGTTAACGGCCCCGTCGTCGTCGACGAGACGTTCTTCGACAGCCTGCGCCGGGTCCCGACCTGGCCGGCCCGCTACACCTCCGAATGCCAACCGCTCTCCGCCCTGACGGTCAACCAGAACTACCTGGGAGACATGCGCAGACGCTACGTCAAGAAGCCACCCAACGCGGCCGGCATCCGCTTACGGGTTGCGATGAAGTCCATCGGCATCGGCCTGACCGGCGCCGTCCGGGCTGGCCGGGCGCCTGACGAGGGGCGTTTGCTCGCCACGGTCAAATCGCCTCGATTGAGCGTGATCACGGCGTTGATGCTGCCCGACAGCGACAACTTCCTTGCCGAGATGTTGACCAAGGACGTCGGCGCTTACGCCCGGGGCACCGGCAGCACGGCAGCCGGGACCGCCCATGCCGGGACACTGCTGGGCGGCAAGGGATTGCTCGACCCGGTTGACCGCATCGAGGATGGATCGGGCCTGGGGCTTCTCAACCGCCTGACGGCGACCAGCCTGGTACGCATACTGGCCGCAGCCGACGCCGAGCCGGCCTGGGGGACCGCGTTGATCGACGCGCTCCCGACCGGCGGCACGGGGACGCTCAAACGACGGTTCAAGGCACCCGACCTACGATCCCGCGTGCATGCCAAGACCGGCTACATCAGCGGCACCTCCACCCTGGCGGGCGTTGTCGACAGCACCGGAGGATCGCGGTACGCGTTCGCCATCATGATGAACCAGGGGTCCGTCAGCGGCGCCAAGGCGACGCAGGACGCGATCGTCACGCTGCTGGCATCGGGCATCGCCGACACCGTCTGACCGTGATGGCTGGGCACGACCGGTCGGTGGCGGGCCGTGTCGACGGTGGGTGATCAGGTCAACGATTTCGCGCGACCGCGCGCGATCAGCCTGCCTTGTGCGCGGGCATGTCGTGGAGAACCCAAAGCCCGGACGCGGCAGTGATGCCTGCGACAATGCCGATCGCGCTGCCGTAGCCGAGCGCGTCGGCAGCCCCGCCCGCCACCAGGGCACCCAGGACATAGCCACTGTCGCGCCAGAAGCGATAGACCCCGATGGCCGGCGCTCGTGCGACGGGGGTGACCGCGTCGGATATCGCAGCGATAAGTGTGGGGTACACGAGCGCGGTTCCGAGGCCCAGGAGCACGGCCGCGATGCTCGCCGCCGTGAGGGCTCCCCCGCTCTGCGCCAGCAGTCCCAGCGCGGCTGCCTGGGTCAGCATTCCGGCGACGATCAGGGGTTTTCGCCCGACCCGGTCAGACCAATGGCCGGTGGCGACCTGCGCGACGCTCCAGACGCCGGGATAGAGCGCCGCCACGAGAGCGACCCCGCCCACGCCGACGCCATTGGCGGCGAGAAACAGTGGGACGAGGCCCCAGGCAAGAGCATCGTTGAGATTGTTGACGAGCCCGGCTTGGGAGCACGCTCGCAGCACCGGCCGGCGGTACGTGGCCAGCGCGAATGTCTGTCGCAGCGGCGGCGGCGCCGGGTTGGCTCCCACATGATGGCCGGCCTGCTCAAACGCGACATGACCTGCCGTGTCGCGCACGAACAGGACCGAGAGCGCCAGGGCAGTGACGGCGATCAGCGCGCCGGCGCCGACGAGTACGTCACGCGCCGCGAACGATGCGGCCAGCCAGCCGCTCACCCCGGCGGCGAGCGCGACGCCGCCATAACCGGCCGACTCGTTGATGCCGAGTGCCAGGCCACGCCGACGGGGCCCGACCAGGTCGATCTTCATCACCACGGTCATTGACCACGCAAGCCCCTGGTTGATGCCGAGCAGAGCGTTGGCGGCGACGATCCAACCCCAACTCGGCGCAGTTGCGATCAGCAGCGGGACAGGGAGCGCGACGACCCAGCCTGCGATCAAGAGCCGTCTGCGTCCTGCGCGCTCGGCGAGCGCCCCGGCCGCCAGGTTCGTCACCGCTTTGGCAAGGCCGAAGGCGATGATGAACGACACGACGGCGGTGCTCGACTGCAGGCCGAAGTCCTCGCGCCCGACCAAAGGCAGCGTCGAGCGTTCCAGGCCGACCATGGCACCGACAAACGCGTTGACCGCAACCAGCAGCCAGAACTGCGCGGCGTTCTCGCGCAGCCCTAAACGAAGCGGCGTGGGGCTCACCCGACGTCTGTGAGCGGCCGGCCGCTGCGGTTGGCGGCGAGGATCGCGACCTGTTGATCGGGTGCGGGCGGCATGTCGCGGACCAACGCCTGCACGAACGCGTCCTCTGAGTCGAACTGGAGTGCAGGGTTGTGACGGCGCTCGAAGCCGATCGTCGAGATCGGGTTGGCCGACAGGCCGCGCCCGCACACCGAGCCGGAGTAGTGCGCCGGGTACAGCACCAGGTCGTCCGGCAACGCGAGCAGCCGCTCGGTCAGCGATCGGTACAAGCTGCGGGCCATCTGCTCGACGGTGAGCTCCCCGTGGGCGTGCAGGTCCGGTCGGCCCGCGTCGCCGACCAGCAGCGCGTCCCCGGTCAGGACCAGCCACGGCTCCTCTGTGCGCGTGTGATCGCGAATCAGATAAGCGTGGTGAGCGAGAGCGTGGCCTGGCGTGGCGACCGCCTCGATTTGCGTGTTGCCCAGCGTGACCGTCTCCCCGTCGCGCAGCCCGTGGTGCGCGAAGCCGACTCCCGCGCCGTTCGGAAGGTACGCGGTGGCCCCGGTGCGCGCGACCAGCTCGGGCAGGCCCGAGACATGGTCGGCCTGCAGGTGCGTCTCGAAGACCGCGACGATGGCAGCGCCCTGGCCGGCGGCGCGTGCGAGGTACTCGTCGACGAGAGCGATGTGCGGATCGATGACCGCAAACGCGCTGTGGGTCTTGCACCCGAGAAGGTAGGACGCGCACGCGGTGTCGTCGTTCAACAGCTGTCGGAAATACACGCCGGCCTCCTGGAAGGAGAGATCATCACACTTGACAAGTTATCAATTTATCTATTGAATACCAAAATGAGTTCACACCAGAAGAAAACCTTTCTCTTCGAGGCCATCGCCCTGATGGGCAAGGCGTTCGCCAGCCCGCGACGGCTTGAGCTGATCGACCTGCTCGCCCAGGCGCCACGGACCGTCGACGAGCTTGCACGCGAGAGCGACCAGTCGACGGCAAACACCTCCCAGCACCTGCAGGCGCTGCACGGGGCGGGCATGGTCACCCGGACGCGCGAGGGAACGAGCGTGCGCTACGCACTCACCGGCGACGACGTGCTGTCGCTGTGGTTGGCGCTGCGTAACGCGTCGGTTGCGCGCCTGGCAGAGGTCGAGCGCGCCGCGCGCGACTACCTCGGCCAGGACGTCGAGGTGATCGGCCGCGACGAGCTGATCGCGCGGCTACGCACGGGCGACGTCGTGCTCGTCGACGTCCGCCCCGGGAAGGAGTACACGGCCGGGCACATCGAGGGTGCGCGCTCGATCCCGCTCGAGGAGCTTCAGGAGCGGCTGGCCGAGCTGCCGTCCGACTGTGAGGTCGTGGCCTACTGCCGCGGCCCGTTCTGCGCCTACGCGCACGAGGCTGTCCGCCGTCTCAAGGCGAGCGGGCGCTCGGCGCGGCGCCTGGACGAGGGCTGGCCCGACTGGCGGCTCGCAGACACACCGACCAATCATCACCGAGCCGCGTGAGCGATCGAGACGAGCGCGCGCCATGGCCTGCGTCACCCACAGCAACCCACAAGGAGGATGAGGTGAGCACCGAAGTAGACGTCGATGTCGGTGAGTTGCGCCGCGTCGTCACCGAGATGTACAGCTGCGTATCGAACGAGCCCGAACGTGAGTTTCAATTTCCCACCGGACGGGCCTGGGCGCTCGACCTGGGCTATGACCCTGAGCTGCTCGCGCAGGTGCCCGAAGGCGCTGCGCAGAGTTTCGCCGGCGTCGGAAACCCGTTCTCCCTGGGCCCGCTCGCACCCGGCGAGACGGCGCTCGACCTGGGCTGCGGCGCTGGGACCGACGTGCTCATGGCCGCGCAGATGGTCGGCCCGCAAGGACGGGTGGTCGGCATCGACATGACCCGCGCGATGGTGTCCAAGGCACGAGACAACGCCCGCGCGATGGGGGTGGCCAACGTCGAGATATTGGAGGGCCACGTCGAGGAGCTTGCCCTTGCCGATGGATCGGTGGATGTCGTCGTCTCGAACGGCGTGATCGACCTGGTCCCCGACAAAGACGCCGTCTTCGCCGAGATTCGTCGCGTGCTGCGACCGGGAGGACGGATCCAGATCGCGGACGTCGTCCTGCAGAACCCCGTCAGCGAGGGCGCCAAGCGCGACATCGACCTGTGGGCCCAATGAATCGCGGGAGCTCTGCTGGAGGCAGAGTACGCGGAGTACCTCGAACGCCTCGGGTTTGTGGAGGTCGAGACGGGCACTCTGGTCGACGTCTACGGACGATCGGCGTTTGAGGACACCCGGCGCAAGGCGGCCAAGTTCGGTGCGCGCGGCGCGACGTTGCTCGCGCGAAAACCAGAAGAAAGGATGAGTACCGATGAGTGACAACGGCAAGGTCGTGATCAACCTTGCGACGGGCCACGAGGACGCCGACAAGGTGACCATCGCGTTCCTCGTCGCGACGGCGGCCCTGGGCAAGGGGAGGGACGTTGTGATGTTCCTGACGAAGGAGGCTGTCCGCCTGGGCCTTCCGGGCTACGCTGATGCGGTCGAGTCGGCGGGGGCCCCGCCCGTCGCCCGGCTCTTCGCGCAGTACGCGGAGGGCGGGGGCCAGCTCTTCGTCTGTCCCATCTGCTTCACCGGGCGCAAGCTCGACGAGTCCGACCTCCTCGCGAACGCGCGGCTGGCCGGTGCCACTCCCCTCTGGGAGTGGATCGGAGACGGAGCGGCCACGGTCTTCAGCTACTGAGATCGGATGGCATCGTGCCGCGCGGAGGGTGGGGGTGGACTCTGAACCCAGCCCCACTCCGCAGCGATGGCGCATCGGTCAACCCGCGGGTGGCGGCTCCTGGCCGCTCAGTACCCTCAGAAACCCGGCCTCGTCCAATACCGGGACGCCGAGCGATTCGGCCTTGACCAGCTTGCTGCCGGGGTCGCGCCCCCCCACGACGAAGCTGGTCTTCTTGCTGACCGAGTCCGTGGACTTGCCGCCCGCGGCGGCGATCGCGCGTTTGGCCTCGTCACGTGAAAGCGCTTCGAGCCCACCGGTCACCACGACCGTCATGCCCATCAGGGGCCCGTCCGACGGGGCCGCCTTCACGTCCATCCGCATCTCGAGCCCGGCCTCGCGCAACCGCTCCAAGGTCATCCGGTTGCGCTCAACGGCGAAGTGCTCGGCGATCGCGGCCGCCACCACGGGACCCACGCCCTCGGCCTGAGCCAGATCCTCGGGGCCTGCGGCCAGAAGCGCTTCGACGCTCGGCACAACCTGCGCGACCGCGACGGCCGTCACGTCGCCGACGTGGCGGATGCCCAAGCCGATCAGGACACGTGGCCACGGCTGGGCCTTGGACGCATCGATGGCCCGCACCAGGTTGGTCGCCGCGATCTCACCAAAGCCCTCAAGCCCGGCAAGATCCTCCACCCGCAGCCGGTATATGTCGGCGACATCACCGACGAGCCTTTCCTGGTAGAGCTTGACCAGCGTCTTCTCACCGAGCCCCTCGATGTCCATGGCGCCGCGCGAGGCGAAGTGGATGATCGTCTGCAGGATCTGCGCAGGGCACGCGCGATTGGGGCAGCGGATGACCACCTCGCCTTCGGCCTGGACGAGCGGCGTGTCGCACACAGGGCACCGCTCGGGCATTACGAACGGCCGTTCCGCGCCGGTGCGCTCTTGGATGAGCGGCGCGACGACCTGAGGGATCACATCACCCGCCCGCTGCACCACCACACGATCACCGATGCGCAGATCCTTGCGGGCGATGTCTTCGTGATTGTGCAGGGTCGCTTGCCGCACCGTCACGCCGCCAACGAAGACCGGGTCGAGCACCGCGAACGGGATGAGCGCACCGGTGCGGCCGACGTTGACCTGGATGTCGCGAAGGGTCGTGGTCGCCGTCGTCGGGGCGAACTTGTAGGCGACCGCCCATCGCGGCGCCCGGCCAACGGTACCCAGCCTTCGCTGCAGCGCGAACGCGTCGATCTTGACGACGGCCCCGTCGATGTCGTAGTCGACCTCGCCGCGACGCGCCTCCCAGCGCTCACACGCGGCTTGCGCTGCCTCAAGCGTGGGCTCGACGCTGATCTGCGGATTGACCCGGAATCCCACGGTGCGCAGCCACGCGAGCGCCGCTTCCTGCCCTTCGAGTTCGAGCCCCTCGTGGAAGCCGAGCGCGTAACACCAGATGCGGAGCGGACGCTGCGCGGTCATCCGGGGATCGAGCTGACGAAGGCTCCCCGCTGCAGAGTTGCGGGGGTTGGCGAACGTCGATTGGCCCGCGGCAGCGCGCGCGGCGTTGAACTCGGCGAATGCCGCGAGCGGCAGGTAGACCTCTCCCCGTACTTCGACGAGCGGTGGTGGCTCCTGGCCGTCAGGCATCCGCATCGCCAGCGGCACGGCGCCGATCGTCCGCAGGTTGTGCGTGACATCCTCGCCGACAACCCCGTCCCCACGTGTTGCGCCGCGCACGAACCGTCCGTGCTCGTACGTCAACGACACCGCCAAGCCGTCGATCTTGGGCTCGACGACGAACCGCACCGGCCGGTCCGCCAGGCCCTCCTGCTGCAAGACGGCGCGGGCACGCCGGTACCAGGTTGCCAGCTCGTCGGGTCCACGGGCGTTTGCCAGCGACAACATGGGCTCGCGGTGGATGACCTCGGCGAAGCCAATCGCCGGCGTCGCGCCGACGCGCTGCGTGGGCGAGTCCGGCTCAAGCAGCTCGGGGTGCACAGACTCGATCGCCTCAAGCTCGCGCATCCATTCGTCGTACTGCGCGTCGTCTACCGCCGGCGCGTCGCGCACGTGGTAGTCGTAGTTCGCCTCGCGAAGCATCTCGCGCAGCGCCACTGCGCGTTCGGCGGGTGCGCTCACCGTCCGAGCAGCACATCGGCGAGCGCGTCGGTCGTATCCACGATCACGTCCGGCGACAGGGACTCGATCACGTCGCGCGCAAAGAACCCCCACGTCACCCCGATCGCGGTGACTCCCGCGGCCTGGGCCGCCTGGACGTCGAACGGTGCGTCGCCGACATAACACGCGCGCTTCGGGTCGGCGCCGAGCCGCTCGATCGCCGCGTGGATCGGGGCGGGATCCGGCTTGTGGCGCTCGGTGTCCTCGGCTGCAATCACGACGGCGAAATAATGGCGCAGCGGCAGGACGTCAAACGCCAGGTCGACCGTCGGTCCCGACTTGGACGTGATGATGCCGAGCGTCCGACCGTGGGCCCTGAGTTCGGTCAACAGCCGGTCCATCCCGTCGTAGGCACCCAAGAGCTGGTGCGTGTGCGCGTGGTTCCACTCGCGGTAGACACGCAGCAGCTCGTCGGCGTGATCGACGGAGAAGGCACGCATCTGGTCGATCAAGGGCCGACCTACCAACGCCACAAGCGTCTCGTCCGGCAATGTTGTTCGGAGCACCGCGCTGACCGCGTGACGATGCGATTCACGGATGAGCGCCACCGAATCGATGACCGTCCCGTCCAGGTCGAACAGGATCGGATCGTAGCCTCCGGCCCCGCTCACTCGGCTTGTTGGATGGCTCGCTGCTCGGTCAACAACTCGTCGAGCGCCAGGAGCTCCAGATGCTCCATCCCCCCGATGTCCGTCAGATCGAAGTGCAACGGAGTGATCGAGATCTGCCCGTCCTCGACCGCGGCAAAATCCGTTCCTGCTTCGGGGTGATGGGAGGGGCTGTCGCCGTAGATCCGGTACCGCTTACGCGTGCCCTCGCCACCCTCCAAGAGCTCCAGTTGGTCGTTGTAGATCCGCCGTCCCAGGCGCGTCACCCTGGCGCCGCGTACATCGATGGGTGCGAGGCCGGGCCCATTGACGTTGAGCAGCATCTGGCGGGGGAACTCGGGATGCATCACGATCGGCACCAGGCTGGCGGCGAACGTGGCCACCGCGCGAAAGTCGTACGCCGCCTGGTCGTTGTCCCAATGC
>JANMDV010000287.1:0-5915 GCA_031376485.1 Actinomycetota bacterium | reverse complement strand
CACACAATCGAGACCGGGTGGCTGCTCGACCTGGCCGCCTGCATGGTCGAGGGCGCGGTCACGCGCACCGAAAGCCGGGGCGCACACTGGCGCCTGGACCACCCGGAGCGCGACGACGAGAACTGGATGAAGCACACGCTGTCCTACCTCGAGGACGATGCCATCCGCCTCGACTACTCAGAGGTCACGTTTACCAAGTACCAGCCACAAGTCCGCACGTACTAAGGGAGACAAAAGGGTGCCATCGACGACATTCAAGATCTTCCGCTTACAACCGGACGCCGCGCGGCCGGAGCCCTTTTACCAGGACTTCACCCTCGAGCACGAGCCCCAGAAAACGCTGCTCGATGCGATCCTGGACCTGCAGAACGAGCAGGACGGGTCGCTCGCCGTGCGGTATTCGTGTCGTAGCGCGATCTGCGGTTCGTGTACATGCATGGCCGACGGACGCACCGTGCTCGCATGCATGCAGCAGGTGGAAGACCTCAAGGAGTGGTCCGGCAAGGACACCATCCAGGTCGACCCCATCGGCAACTTCAAGCCGATCAAGGATCTGGTCGTCGACCTGGACCCGTTCTGGGAAAAGGTCAAGTCGGTCAAGCCGTACCTGATCACCGACGATCCCGCTCCCGAGAAGGAGCGCATCGTCCCCAAAGAGGCAATGCAGCGCGTCTACAAAGAGGCCAACTGCATCCTGTGCGCCGCCTGTTACTCGGAGTGCAACTCGTTCGAAGCGGACCCCGAGTTCGTCGGCCCGGCGGCGCTCGCCTGGGGATACAAGTTCGCGGGCGACGTTCGCGACACGCGCCGCGCCGAGCGGGCCAAGCTCTACACCGGCAAGCACGGCGTCTGGGACTGCACCCGGTGCATGGCGTGCAACGAGCGCTGTCCCAAGGGTGTCGACCCGCGTGACGCCATCGAGAAGCTCGGCGGCATCGCGTTCCAGGAGGGTCGCAGCATGAAGGACGCCGGCGCCCGCCACGCCAAGGCGTTCCTGATCTCGATGCGCACCGGCGGCAAGCTCAACGAGACCCTGCTGGTGCCGTTTACCGACCCGATCAAGGCGCAGCTCGACATCCCGTTTGCGCTCCGGATGCTGTCCAAGGGTAAAGCGCCGTCGCCGCTCCCGCACAAGGTCAAGCGCCACGACGAGGTCAAGAAGCTCATGAAGAACGTCAAGGAGACCATCTAGTGCGCCAGTTCGCCTACTACCCGGGATGCGTCGCCGAGTTCTCGTCGAAAGAGCTCAACGCGACGACCAAGGCGCTCGCACCGCTGCTCGACATCGAGCTGGTGCCGATGCCCGCGGCCACCTGTTGCGGGGCCGGCGACATCGCCGAGGCCAAGCCGAACCTCTATCTGACGCTCAACGTCCGCATCCTGTCCGAAGCCGAAGAGATGGGGCACGACGTCCTGACCATCTGCAACGTCTGCACGCTCAACCTGCGCCGGGCGAACAAGATGGTCAAGGAGAACCCGCGCCTTTTGGAGCAGGTCAACGGCGAGCTGGTCAAGGCGGGTTCCCGCCCGTACTCCGGGAGCGTCGATGTGACGCATCTGTTGTGGTACATCTCCACCGAGGAGGGCCTGGCCCAACTCGAAAAGCAGGGTCCGCGCGGACTCAACGGCCTTCGCGTCGCGCCGTACTACGGGTGCCAGTTGCTGCGCCCGTCGTCGGTGATGGGCTTCGAAGACCCCGACAAACCGCAGTCGATGGAGCGTCTGATCAGGGCGCTCGGCGGAGAGGTCGCCGATTACGACGCCAAGACCAAATGCTGCGGCTTTCCAATCATCCTGGCCCGCGAGCAGGTCGCGCTCAAGGAGTCGCACGTCGCGCTCTCCCAAGCCCGTGACGCCGGGGCCGACTGCATGGTCACCCCGTGCCCGCTGTGCCACCTGGCAATGGACGCCTACCAGCGCAAGGCCGAACTCTTGAACGACACCGAGTACAACATGCCGGTCCTGCACCTGCCGCAGCTTCTGGGCTTGGCGCTCGGCATGGGCCAGGACGTCCTGCAGTTCAAGCGCCACATGGTGTCGCTCGACCGGGTGCTCGAGACGGTGGGTGCCTGATGGGCCTGCTGCGCCGCCGCAAGGCCGAGCCCGTTCCGCCGCCCGAGCCCGCACGCAAGTCGGGCCGGGGCAAGCGGAGGTTCAAACGCCTGCTGCTCTGGCTCGCCCCGGTCGCCATTCAGCAGATCCTGCGCCGCCGAAAACGGTAGCGCCCGCCTCAACCACGCCACCGTCCAAAGCACTCCCGCGACCGCCTGGGCAACGTTAACGTTCGGTAAACAGTGTCGGACACGAATGTACCGTGATCCCTTTGCCCAGGCGGGATTGCGGGGCGCACAACGACTCTTCCGTACAAACGTGCCAGGGGCTCTCTCAAGGAGATGATCGCGCGCTGTTGATTGTTGTCCTTCAGAGCGCCTCGCACCACACCTTAGTCGTCCCCTTATGATCCATCTGTGTCGCTTCTGCCAAACGTGGTGGCCCTGACCGGAGCGGTCCGAGGCGAGCTACCCACCTGCTGCACCGACTGCGTGTTCTGGCAGTCCCTCAGGAGCGCAACCGACGAGGGCCGCAAGGACCGTTGGATCACGACGTTCGAGGACCAGCACGGAGCGTGGGGACGGGCGCTCTTCGACGAGGACGTGTTCCTGGGACTCGTGCAATACGGTCCGGCCTCGGCGTTTCCCCGAGCCCGAGCGCTGCCGGCAGGTCCACCTGATTGCGACGGCGTGCTGCTGACGTGTTCGTATCTGATGGCCGGGGATCCAGCGGCCGTGCTCGAGCGGTTGCTCCTCGAGGCACTCGCGGACGCCAAGTCCCGCTCCTACGTGACAATCGATGCCTTCGCAGTGGGCGCCGACGATATCTCGCCCACGGACGACCGGCTACTCGGCCACCACACGCTGTTTGCCCGTTCGGCGTTGGCGCGACTGGGCTTCCGCGAGGAACGCGCCCGCGGTCCTGTGGCGCTGATGCGACTGGCGCTCCGCGGCCTGCAGGACGTCCAGCGCGTTACGCATGCTTCCGTCGCACCCCATGGCGCCCGCGCCCGGAGCTGATGGCGCTCCGCGAAGTCGGTGCGCTCCTTGGCCTGGGCGCCCTTGGCGGCACCTGGGCCGTCGCTTGGGCCAATCGTCGCGCGCAACTGCCCCAGCGCACGGCCATGCTCGATGCCCGGACACAGGTACAGGTGCTCCTGGACGCGCTGCGGGTACGGACCGCGGCATTGGCGCGTCGTGACCTGCCCGCGGAGGCGCGTCAACTTGTGGACAACGTCGTCGAGCAACAGGTGCTGATCGACGCGGTGTTGAGCCGCGCGGCGAATGTCGAAGACGTCACGGACGTCGCCGCCGAGATCGAGGATGCGTTCCTCTCGATCGACCAGGCCGCGGTCATGGTCGGCGAATACATGCCCGCCGACGCGCCCTTCGCCGGACTCTGCGCCATCGACCCCGCGCACGGACCCGCGACCGGCGTCGGACGCGAGGGGATGCCCGCCACCTGCCAGGACTGCGAAACCGCAGTACGTCGCGGCGACCGAGTCGACCGCCGTCAGGTCACCAGCCTGGGCCGGCCTGTGCATTTTGACGATGTTTCACTTTTCAAGCCCCCTGACCAGTGACCCGGCATCCCTGGCCCACCTCGCGACCGCTACAACCAGCCACGGGTGACCAGCGACTCTGCGATCTGCACGGCGTTGGTCGCGGCGCCTTTGCGGAGGTTGTCGCTGACGAGCCACATCGCGATGCCCCGTGGGTGTGAGCTGTCCTCGCGGATACGGCCGACGAACACCTCGTCGTGGCCGGTCGCCTCACGCGGCAGCGGATAGCGGTTGTGGGCGGGGTCGTCGACCAGGGCGATCCCAGGGGCGACCATCAGGAGCTCGCGAACGTGCTGCGGGCTGATCTTCTCACTCGTCTCGATATGGATCGCCTCGGAGTGCGCCTGGATGACCGGCACCCGCACGCAGGTCGCGCTGATGGCAAGGTCGGGTTGGCCGAGGATCTTGCGCGTCTCGGCGGCGACCTTGCGTTCCTCGCCGGTATAGCCGGATTCGTCGAACACGTCGATGTGCGGGATCACGTTGAACGCGATGGGGTGTGGATAGACCGACGGCTCTGGCTCGTTGCCGGCAAGGGAGCCGCGCATCTGGGCCATCAGCTCTTCGACCGCAGCCGAGCCGGTACCGCTGACCGACTGGTAGCTCGACACGATGACCCGCTCCAACCCAACCGCATCCGCGATCGGCTTGAGCGCGACCACGAGCGGCGCGGCGACACAGTTGGGGTTGGCGATGATGCCGTCGTGGCCCTGGATGTCGGCCTCGTTGACCTCGGGCACCACCAAGGGGACGTTGGGGTCCATGCGAAACGCAGACGAGTTGTCGATGACCACCGCGCCGGCTGCGACCGCGGCCGGGGCGAACGTCCGGGAGCGGTCCCCACCCGCCGAGAACAACGCGATGTCGATGCCCTCGAACGCGTCCTCGGTGAGCGTCTCGACGAACACCGGCTTGCCCAGGTAGTCGAGCTGACGACCGGCGCTGCGTGCCGACGCCAGCGGGCGAAGCTCCGTCACCGGAAAGCCGCGTTCCTCCAATACGCGCAACATCGTGCCCCCGACCGCACCGGTCGCGCCGACGACGGCGACCCTAAACATTGGCCCTCCGCTCCGCCTCGCCGCCCAAGTCGAACGCATCGTGCAGCGCCCTGACGGCACGCTCGACCTCACGCCGATCGATGACGACGGTGATGCGGATCGTCGACGTGTCGATCATCTGGATGTTGATGCCCTCCGACGAGAGCACGCGGAACATCTTGGCAGCGACCCCCGGCTCGGACTTCATACCTGCGCCGACGAGCGTGACCTTGCCGATCTGATCGTCGGTCATCAGGTCCGCGTACTCCATGGATCCGGCGAGGCCGCGCAGGACTTCCTCGGCCTTGCGCAACTCGGTGAGCGGTACGGTGAACGACACGTCGGTGTGGCCCTGGTGGCTGACGTTCTGGATGATCGTGTCGACGTTGATCATCGCGTCGGCCAGGGCCGTGAAGATCGTTCCTGCCACGCCCGGGTTGTCGGCGACGCCCGCGAGCGTGATCTTGGCCTCATCGCTCTTGTGGGCGATGGCCGACACGATGGCCTTTTCCATTGCAGGGGTCTCCTCGGTGATCCACGTGCCTTCGTCCGGCACGAACGACGAGCGCACGTGTACGGGCACGTTGTGGTTGCGGGCAAACTCGACCGACCGCAGCGCCAGGACCTTGGATCCGTTGGCGGCGGCTTCGAGCATCTCCTCGTGGCTGACAAGCGGCAGCTTGCGCGCATCCGGCACGATACGCGGGTCGGCGGTGAACACGCCCGTCACGTCGGTGTAGATCTCACAGACCGCGGCGCCCAAGGCAGCGGCGAGCGCGACCGCGGTTGTGTCGCTGCCCCCGCGCCCCAACGTCGTGACGTCGCGCGCAGTGGACACACCTTGGAAACCCGCGACCAGCACGATGTGGTCGTCGGCGATCGCGCTTTTGAGCCGTTCTCCCTTGATCTCCACGATCTTGGCCTTGGTGTGGGCGGTGTCGGTGACGATGCCCGCCTGTGAACCCGTGAACGAGATGGCCTCGTGTCCCAGGTCCTGGAGTGCCATTGCCATCAGCGCGCACGAGATGCGCTCGCCGGTGGAGAGCAACATGTCCATCTCGCGCGGGTCAGGCTGATCGGAGATCTCCTGCGCCATCGCCACGAGGCCGTCAGTGGTCTTACCCCGGGCCGAAAGCACGGCGATGACGTCGTCACCGCCCTCTTTGGCCTCGGCGATCCGACGGGCGACATTCTTGATCTTGTCGGCATCGGCGACTGAGCTTCCGCCGAACTTCATCACACGCAGGGCGATCGGGTCCTCCTTG
>JANMDV010000241.1:0-7052 GCA_031376485.1 Actinomycetota bacterium | reverse complement strand
GTGCTCTCGGTGGCGGTCGGTGATCGGGGTGCCACGGTAGTGCTGATCGTAAAAATCGACATCCAGGTGGTGTGCCTGGAACACGAGTCGTACGAACATGGGGTCGATGAACGCCGGGAAGCGGCCGTAGGTCGCGTGGACGTACGTGCAGAACGCCTTGACGATCTCGACCGTCTCGGGCGCCGGCAGCGGGCGGGCGCGCATGACCTCGTCGGCCTGCGCAAACGCGGATGCCTTGCCCGATGCAGCCGACCACGTCTCGAGGTACCGGTCCACGGCCTCGCCCATGTCGGCCACGTAGGGCGGGCACAGGGCCTCGAGCGTCCCATCCCGACCGACCGGCACCGGTTTGGACGCGTGGCGCGGTGTGTGCTCGGGCGTCACAAACCGAAACCCCAGACCGCGATGGGCGGGGTCGACGCCCAGCACGTGGTGCGGCAGAAACCCGGTAAAGGCCCATCCACCCAAGCCAAGTGCTTGCGCCGCCAGGTTCATGTTCTGGCAGATGAACGCGCCCTCGACGTTGAGGGTGGTCAGCACGCGTAGCTCCAGATCCATCAGCGACAGCTCCACCGCGCCCAAGCGGCCCGACTCCACCCACCGGTCGAGCCCGCAGGTGCGCCCACCCGACAGTTCGTCCACCACGCTGAAGCGGTTGATCTGGTCGAAGTAGATGAACAGCAGGGTCATGTACTCGATCGTGGTGTTGGTGACCGGGACGAAGAGCGTCGTGCCGGGTTGGTTGACGTTCCATGCATTGAATCCGAACAGGCCCGGCTCGCCACGCGGCAGGTCGGCTCGCCCGTCCTCCAGCCGGGTGGTCGCCGCCCGGAAGCGCGTGACCATCGCCTGCATGACCTCGTCCGGCGTGTGCCCGGCGAACACGGCCACCTCGTCTGGGGTCTCCTCGCCCAAACGCACCAGGTGCAAGCCGGCGTCGTTGGTGAAGAAGAGCTCGGTCGAGTGGGAGTTGCACGAGCACGGCCATGACCGGCCCGAGAACCCGTGCATCCACGAGATGCCGTCCGAAGGCAGATCGGCGAGGGCCAGTCCCGTGACACCCGTTCCGATCCACACCAGAAACGCCTCTTCCAACTCCGAGAGCGCCACCGGCGCGTGGGGCGATGAGTACGCGAGCGGACCATCGGGGATCTGCATCCCCAACCCGACCCGACGCGACCGGCGGGTGAACACCGCTTCGGCCAACGGGACATCGAACGCTGATCTCAGGGCGTCGTACTCGCTCACGACGAATCACACCTCCGGGGCAATGGCTGCCCCGCGAACATTATTGGGTGGGCGCCGCCGCCAGCACACCCAAGCCGCCACGCCGTGTCAGGGCCTCTGCCCCGCAGCGTGCTCCCAGGGCCGCGGCCTCGTCGAGCCCGAGCCCGCGTGCCAGACCGACTGTCAACCCGGCGGCGAACGAATCCCCCGCGCCATACGTGTCGATCACGGGTCCTGGCGGGACCTCCGCCTCGTATCGCCGCTCGACCCCGTTGACAAGGATCCGGCCGCCACGATCCCCTTCGGTGAAGATGATTGCGCGCGGCATGACCGGCAGCACGTCAGGATCGACCGCTTCGTCCTTGTCGGACGCGCTCGCGAGGAGGACGTCAGCCTGCACGCCGCTCGCGATCAAGGCGGGCAGCCGCCGCGCGGCCACCACCAGATGGCGGGCAGCGCGGGCTGCGATGAGCGTTCGCGGGTCGTCACCGATGAAGTACACGCCGTCGGTCGCTGCCAGATCGGACCAGGGCAGCGGATCGTCCATCGTGGGGGACACCCGGCCTCCGGTGACCATGATGGTGCGCTCCTGGGATGCGTCGACAATCGTCAATGTGCGCGGCTGGGCCTGTGCCCGCTCCGCGGCGGCAACTTGGATGCCGCGCTCGTTGAGGATCGTGACGCACGCGGCGCCGAACGCGTCGTCTCCGATCGCCGTGTAGAAGCAGCAGTCGGCGCCGAGCCGGGCCATCTGCGCCGCGGTGACCGCGCCCCCGCCGGCGGGCTCCTCGAACGCATCACGGAGCGACACGATCTGCCCGGCTCTCGGTACTTCGCCGCGCGCCTGGGTCACCCACTCGACGTGACCGATCACGGCGACCCTGGGCATCACTTCGGTGTGATCTGCGTCGGGGCACCGTGCTCGATCAAGGGGAACGGAATCGCCACCGACCCGTCCTCGCGCTGGTGGTTCTCGAGGATCGCGATCATCGTGCGTCCCAGTGCGATCGCCGTGCCGTTGAGCGTGTGGACCGGTTCGGTCGCCTTGCCGGAACGGAACCGACAGCGCAGGCGGCGCGCCTGATAGTCGGTGCAGTTGGAGCTTGACGTGACCTCGCGGTAGCGCTCCTGGCCCGGCATCCACGCCTCGCAGTCGAACTTGCGCGCAGCCGATGCGCCCAGGTCACCCACTGCGATGTCGACCACGCGGTACGGCAGGTCGAGCGCCTGCAAGATCCGCTCCTGCATCGAAAGGATGTGTTGGTGCTCCTCGGCCGATTTGTCCGGGTGACAGAACGAGAACATCTCGACCTTGTCGAACTGATGCACACGGAACATGCCACGCGTGTCCTTGCCTGCGGCGCCGGCCTCGCGGCGAAAGCACGACGAGATGCCTGCGTAGCGCAATGGCAGCGCCTCGACGTCCAGGATCTCGTCCTGGTGAAACGCGGCGAGCGGCACCTCGGATGTGCCGACCAGATAAAGGTCGTCCTCGGCCGTCTGGTAGATCGAAGCGCGGTCGGTCGGGAAGAACCCGGTGCCGTACATGGCTTCTTCGCGCACCAGGACCGGTGGCACCACGGGCGTGAAGCCTTCGTGCTCCAAGAGTTCGACGGCGAACGACACGAGCGCGAGCTGCAACCGCACCATCGGGCCGAGTAGATAGACGAACCGCGAGCCGGAGGTGCGTGCGCCGCGCTCCAGGTCGATGATGCCGGCGGCGGTGCCGATGTCGACGTGGTCGCGGACCGGGAATCCAAACTGGGGCGGGATCCCAACCGTACGCAGCTCGATGCCATCGTCCTCTCCGCCGTCCGGGGCCGCGTCCTCGGCAAGGTTCGGCAGTACGAGCAGCTCGGCATCGCGACGGTGCTCGAGTTCGCGAAGCTCGGCTTCCTGCGTCCCGAGACGCTCGCCCAACCCGCGCGCCGCAACCTCGGCCGCCGAGGCATCGTGACCCGCGCGCTTCGCCTCGCCGATTGACTTGGAGGCCTTGGTGCGCTCCGCGCGGGTCTGCTCCACCTCGGTGCGAACCCGCCGGCAGTCGTCATCGAGTGCGATCAGGGCTTCGAGCCCGTCCGCGCAGCCGCGTCGCGTGAGTGCCGCGCGAACGCGATCGGGCTCAGCCCGTATCAGCCTGAGGTCGAGCAGATCAGACCCTTTAAGCGGCCGAGGTCGCCGCCTCGGCGAGCGCCGCCCGAACGCCCTCGAGGTCGTCGCCGAACACGAACGCACGACGAAGTCCCGTGATCTCGAAGACCCGGCGCAGATGGCGCTGGGGGCAGATGATGCCGAGCAGGCCTTCGGCGGCCCGTGCCCGGTTCAGCAGGCTGACGAGCGCGCCGAGCCCCGAAGAGTCGAGCAGGCTGACGTCGGTCAGGTCCACGACGACCTGCGTGGCGCCCGGGTCGATCTTGTCGGACTCCTGCCGGAACCCCCCGACCGTGTAGATGTCGAGTTCGCCGTCGAGTGACAGAAGGACGAGATCGTCAGATGGTTTTGTGCTGACGGAGAGGCCCACACGGCGATGCTATACGACCATCACAGCCGAATTCGAACGGGTTACTGAAGGCTCAGTACGAACTTCGCGACGTTTTCAAGATCGTCACCGCTCGCCAGGCCGGCGGGCATCGCGCCGCCGCCCTTGACGATCTGGTTGGTGATTGCCTCCTGGGTCAGTCCCTTGCCCGCGAGCACGGGACCGACGCCCGCCTGCGTTCCACCCGCCGTGTGACAGCCCTGGCAGGAGCCCTCGAAGAATGTCTTACCGGCCGTGACGGCACCGTCGTCCCCGCCACCACCGCCAGCCGGGGCCGGGGGTGGTGGCGCTGCAGCGTCACCCTGCAGCGACACGACGAACGCCACGACGTTGTCCAGGTCCGCGCCTTGCACCAGGTTGGCGGGCATCGCACCGCCGCCCTTGACGATCTGCTGGCGAACCCCGTCCGCAGTCAAGCCACGATCGGCAAGCACCGGGCCGGCGCCTGCCTTCGTGCCGCCTGCCGTATGGCAGCCCTGGCAGGTCGCCTCGAACGCGGTTTTGCCCGCCGCGACATCACCCTCGCCGCCGACTGCCTCCCCGCCCTCAGCGCCGTCGACCGGCGGCTGGCCGTTGGTGATCGTCGGTGCGTTTGCGGGGGTCTTGGCCTCGTCTGGATCTGACCCAGCGCACCCGACCATGAGCGCGCCGAGCGCGCCGATCACAACGACCATGACTCCGAACCGCAACCTGCGCATCTGAACCTCCGACATGGACGGGTGGATTGGTCGATCCTACCCGCCCGCGTCGATGGTTTGCTCGGGCGAGAGCTACTGGATACTTAGGACAAACGCGACCACGTTGTCGAGGTCCGTTCCGGCGTAGAGCCCCGCGGGCATGACCCCGCCACCCTGGCTGCCGTTAACGACCTGATCGCGGATGCGCTCGGCGGTCCGTCCACCGCCCGCAAGGACCGGGCCGGTTGCGGCCTCGGTCCCGCCCTTGGCATGGCATCCCTGACACTTGCCTTCGAACAACGTCTTGCCTGCTGCGACGTCACCCGTCCCGCCCGCGGCCGGCGTGGACGTGCTCGGTGTGGATGCGGCCGTCGACGCCGGTGGCGCCGCCGGCTCGTCGCCTCCTCCGCACCCGGCCCCGAATGCGCCAAGCGCGCTGACCACGGCGATCACGATTCCGACTCGGAGCTTCGACATCTCGCCACCCTTCAGATCGGAGGAAGATGACGTCATCGTAATGACTGGCGCGAGCGAGTCAAGCCGAACGCGATGCGAGAAGATCTCCTTGCGACGACTATCCTGAGGCCTTGATCCTTTCTCTTGGTGACCATACGCCCGATCTCGGGCCGGGCGCGTTCGTGCATGACGCGGCGTGCGTCATCGGACGTGTACGGCTGGGACGCGAGGTGTCCGTGTGGCCCAACGCGACCATCCGCGGCGACACCGATCAGATCACCGTCGGCGACGCGACGAACGTCCAGGACGGGGCCGTACTGCATGCCGACGCAGGTGCCCCGTGCGTGATCGGTCGGTCCGTGACCATCGGACACCTGGCGTGCGTCCACGGCTGCACGGTCGAGGACGAGGTCCTGATCGGGATCGGCGCGATCATCCTGAACCACTCGGTGGTGGGCTCCGGCTCGATCGTCGGCGCCGGGACGGTGCTGACCGAGGGGACCGTGATTGCGCCCGGTTCGCTGGTGCTCGGCACCCCGGGACGCATCGTGCGCGAGACGAGCCAGGCGCAACGCGACGACATCCGACGAAGCGCCGAACACTATGTCTCGATGATCGGAGGCCACAGATGAACCGGCTTCCGGGCGCGACCGAGCTGGGTGCGACCGGCCGCGAGGAGCCGTTCGAGCTTCTGGCGGGCCTGGAGCCGCCGATCTCCTTGGAGGAGAGCCTGGAGCTGATCGCGCTTCGCCTCAGGGAGGCGTTCGCGGTCGATCTGGTCATCGTCCGCGCGGCCGAGGAGGATCGCAAGCGGGTGGGGCGGGCATTCAGTGCCGCCGACGAGGTATTGGGCCGCACGTACGGCCCAGCGCTCAACGCGCTGCGCCCCGAGACGGCCGACCTGGGCCTGACCACGCTCGCAGGTGGATCCACGGTGATCTGGCCGGACATCATGGCGGAGCCCGCGGTACTGGCCAGACTCGCCGAGATCGAGGACGCCGGGGTACCGCTCCGCGACGCGCGCAACATCCTGTCGGGAAGCAGCGCGATCGCGATGCCGCTGCGCACACCGAGCAACCCGCACCTGGGCGCACTGGCACTGCTCAACCTGGCCGGACGGGACCGCCTGGCAGAGCCCGAACGGCAAGCCCTCGAGGCCCTCGCTCCGCAAATCTCGCTGGCCGTGCAGAACGCCCTGCTGCGCGACCGCAATCGGCGAACCCGCCAGGTCCTCGAAGCGGTCCTCGCGACCACGCGCAACGGCGTCGTGGTAATCGACACGGACGGCGTGATCAGCATCGTCAACCGCGCATACGGGGAGCTGATGCGCATCGCGCCCGAGGTGTTGGTCGGTCAGCCCGCCGATCGCATGCTGCGCGAGCACATCACGCCGCGATTCAAAGATCCCAATATGTACGACACCCTGACCTCGCGACTGGCCGAATCCCCTGATGTGACGCTGCGCGACCAGCTCGAAACCGTGGACGGCCTCGTTTTGGAACGCTTCAGTGCGCCGGTACGGGACGCATCGGGGCGCCTGCTCGGCCGCGTTATCATCCTGTCGGACATCACGGTTCGGCACCGGGCGCTGCTCGAAGCCCGGGCGCTCGCAGAGGAGAACGCCGCGCTGCTCGAGCGCGAGGAACGCCGGGCGCAGGAGGAGATCGCCATCACGCGGGCTGCGCACATGCTCGCGTCGGCGCTGACCCGCAGTGGCATCCACGAACAACTCGTTGCGCAGGCCGCCACGCTCGTGGGAGCAGAGCGGGTTGCCCTGCTGATCGTTCGACGCCGGGGAGACATGGCACCCGTGGCCTCACGAGGTATTGATCGCGAAACGCTGCGTCAGATGCGCCAGCGGCGCGGCGAAGGCATCCTCGGTCGCGTCGTCGACACGCGCAGGGCCTTCTTGTACACCGATACCGACGACGACCAGGGCCTGGACCTGGCGGGCGCCGATGCGGAGGAGGTCCGGTCCTTCGTGGCGGTCCCGATCGAGCTGGTCGACCGGGTCTACGGTGTCGTGACCGTCGCCAGTTCGCGAACCGATGCATTCGCCGAGCGCGACCTTCGGGTGCTCGGCGAGCTTGCGCGCCATGCGTCGGCCGCGATCCAGAATGCCCTCCAGTTCGAGCAGGAGCGCAGGATCGCCG
>JANMDV010000226.1:0-11215 GCA_031376485.1 Actinomycetota bacterium | reverse complement strand
GATGATCAACGAGGTCACGATCGAAGGCTCGACCTGGGCTGAGGGGCCGCGCAAGTTCGAGGCCGGCACGCCTCCCATCGCCGAGGTCATCGGCCTGGGCGCCGCAGCCGAGTACCTGATGGCCGTCGGCATGGACCAGGTCCGGGCCCACGAGCTGGCACTGACCGACTACGCACTCGAATCGCTCAAGGAACTCGAAGGCATCCGCGTATTCGGCCCCAAGGATCCCGAGGGCCGGGGATGTCCGATCAGCTTCGAGCTGCCCGACGTCCACGCGCACGACGTCGCTCAGTACTTGGACCAGGAGGGCGTCTGCGTCCGGGCCGGACACCATTGCACCAAACCGTTGATGAAGGCCCTTGGCGTGACCGCAACCGCCCGTGCGAGCACCCACGTCTACAGCCGCACCGAGGACATCGACGCCCTGGTCCGCGGCCTGCACGGCGCACGCCGCTACTTCTCCTAGACCAGTAGGGTCGGCCACCTTCGTTACCGTGAGGCGAACCCGAGGTTCACCTCCAGGTGCCACGCGAGGTGAATGAAGGCCTTTGATCCGTCGATCGCTTGGTGGGTGATTCACGTGGCGTGCCTGGCACCGCGAGGTGAGGTGAACCTCGGGTTCACCTCTAGGGGCGCGTTTGGCGATCTTGCCGGTGATCGGCCTGGCGTCGAACCCGGGCGAGGCGCCCCGCTCGACGACGAAGCCCCCGACGTCCCCGTCGTCGTCACGCGCCCAGACCACGACGATGTCGGCGAACGTCGCGTTGCCGATCCAGCGTTTGCGCCCGTCAAGGACCCACTCGTCCCCGTCGCGGCGGGCACGGGTCTCCAGGTGCACGACGTCCGAGCCGTGCTCTGGCTCGGTCAGCGCGAACGCCCCGATCCGATCGAGGCGCTTCATCGCGGGGAGCCACCGGTCCTTCTGCTCCTCCGAGCCCAGCATCGCGATGGTGCGGAGCGCGAGCCCCGAGTGGACGCCGTGGAACGTCGCGATGCTCCCGTCGCAGCGCGCGAGCTCCATCGCCGCAAGGCCCGCGGCCCGGTGGCTCATGCCCGGCCCGCCGTGGGTGCGCAACCACCCCCGGCGATCCCGAGCGAGGCCAGGTGCGGCACGAGCTCGAACGGGAACTCCGCCCGCTCCCAGTAGTCGTTGATGACCGGCCGCACATGCTCGTCGCGGAACGCCCGCGCGCGCGCCCGAAGCTCGCGTTCCTCGTCGGTCAGCAGCTCGTCGAGCAGGAGGATGTCACCACCGTCGGCGCTCATATGGAAGCTCTCTCAAGCCGTGGAGCGTGTTTCGCCGCCGCCCCGTCGAGCAGATGGTTTCGTAACCTTCAGATTCTAAATACCGCACATTGCGTGAGACAGGACCAGCGAGGGAGTGATACCGTCGCCGTCGCGGTGATCGTCCATACGACGGTCTTCCGCCAAGCATCCACGGACGGAGCTGAGGCGAAATGATGAGAACGGGGTGTTCGCACCGCGCTGGCCGACGCGTGCCTACTGTGACCGCAACGCGGGGGTCTGCGGTCGCCCGGCCGACGATGAACGGCGCATGAGGAGGCAAGGATGATCGTCGATTGGATCATCATCCTCCTCCTCGTCGTCGACGTCGCGCTGGCGGCGCGCGTTCTGGGCAGGCGGCGCGTGCCCGCTTCGTCGGTGGCGAGGTTCCTGGCCCGCCCGATCCTTGGCGACCGCGGCCGGGCCGGGGCGGTCATCGGCATCACGCTCATCACCGTGGGCGTTCCCATCCTCGCCACGGGCGCACGCCCGGAGATGCTCGCCGACGCCATCTCGGGGCTCGCCGGGTTCGGGGTGATGGAGTGGGCCGTCGTGATCGGCGCGTTCGCCGTGGCCACGGGCGTCGCCGCGCTCCGGCTGACCGGACCCCGCTCCAACGGCCCCTCCCGCATCGCTTCACCGGCTGCTCCGAGAGGCGCCCGCGACTGGATTCGCTGCGCCGTCGTCGCGATCCTGCTGGGGATCATCTCCGCGACGACGGCCGTGGTATCCGGACCGACGTCGAACGGGCTCCTCCTTCTGTACTGGATCGCCGGCGCCGGCGCCATCGCCATGTGCCTGATGGCCTTCCTCGTCGGACGGCGCTTCACCCACCTGCCGGTCGCGCCGGGCCGGGTTCTGTGCATCGTCCCGGTCTACAACGAACCGGTGGCCAGCCTCGATCGAACCGTGCGGGCATTACTCGCACAGACCGTTCCGATCGACATCGTCGTGATCGACGACGGATCCTCCACGCCGGTTCAGGCGACGATCCAGCACGAGCGCCTGCGGTGGTGGCGCCAGTCCAACACCGGCAAGCGCGGTGCGCAGGTGGCGGTCCTGAGCCGGTTCGATCGCGATGCCTACGACTTTGTCCTGACCGTTGACTCCGATTCGCAGCCGTACCCCGACGCGTGCGAGCACCTCCTGCGTGCGATGTCCGATCCGGCCGTCGAAGCTGCGACCGGGATGCTCTACATCAGTAACCATCGTTCGAGCTTCGTCAGCCTCGCGTCGGACATCGACATCGGCAGCTCCTGCGTGATGATGCGTGCGTCACGCTCGATGCTGGGTGCCCTCGAGACCACTTCCGGCGCGCTCGCGCTCTACCGCGCCGACCTTCTGTACGACCACCTCGCCGAGTACGCAGTCGAATGCGGCACCGGAGACGACCGCTGGCTCGCGCTGCGGGCGCTCGGTCGCGGCCAGGTGGTCGCGGTGGCCGAGGCCCGGGTCGAGACGGACATGCCCGAGACGTTCCGGGGCACGTACCGGCAGCGGTTGCGATGGGCGCGGTCGTGGTGGTGGATGCTCCCGTATGTCGTTCGCAACCTCCGGCCTCATCAGATGCTGAGCCCGCTGTTCGGGCTCACGCAGCTGGTCATCAGCCCGGTCATGCTCGTGTTCGCCGTCGCAACCCTCGCGGGAGTAGGCATTCCCGCAGGCGATGGGAGCGCCGAGCGCCTGCTCGTCCTGTACGTGATCGCGTATCTCGCGCTGCGCTATGGATTGGCGGCCCTCTACCTGATGGGGCGTCCCAGCCTCCGCCGTGGGACGAAGCTCGTGCTGCTACTCGCCGGTACGCCTCTCGCGATCTTGCTGAACGTCGCGCTTCTCACGCCGACGCGCTACATCGCGCTGCTTCGCCTGTTCGACAACCGCTGGCAGACGCGGCAGACCGACCCCAACACGCCGCTGGTGGCCGGGCGCCTGGGACGTGTCGCCGCGTGATCCTGCGCGGTCGGCGGCGCGGAGCTCTGGTCTGGTGGCTTGCGGCCGGCGCGATCGGAGTCGTGCCGGCCGCGACGTACCTCGTCGGACGGATGGGACCCGCCCGCACGCCGACCGTCGTCTCCTTGACGTTTGACGATGGCTTCAAGAGCCAGTGGACCGCGCGCTCCGTCCTCGCGGCGCACGGCTATCGCGCCACGTTCTACATCAACTCCGCCCGGCTTGGACAAGCCCGCAGACTGACGGCTGCCCAGGTCAGGCTCCTGGCCGATGAAGGCCACGAGATCGGAGGTCACACGCTCGACCACGTCGAGCTCCCCAAGTACAAACGAGATATGCGTCTGCGTCAGATCTGCGACGACCGCCTTCGGCTGACACGCCTGCTCGGGACCGACGCGGTGCGGTCATTTGCGTACCCCTATGGCGCGTCGGGTCCTGGTGTCGAGCGTGACGTCGCATCGTGCGGCTACAACAGTGCCCGCATCGTCGGGGGCCTCAACCCCGAGGCAGGGGGATGCAATGGCTGTCCCGACGCCGAGTCGGCCTCGCCCCGCGCACGGTTCAAGATTCGGTCATCGCCGTCGTTCGTCGTGTCGACCCCGCTCTCCCGGATCACCGCACAGATCGCGAAGGCCCAGCGCTCGGGGGGCGGATGGATCCCGCTCGTCTTTCACGAGGTGTGCGACGGGTGCTCGCGGCTTGCGATCTCAACCGCGGACTTCACTGCGCTCCTCGGCTGGATGCGCGTCCGAGGTGTGACGGTGCGCACCGTCGACCAGGTCATCGGCGGCGATACCCGCCCGGCGGTGGCGAGCAACGCCATCGGCCTGGTGGCGGTCGGCGAGCACGGCTGGTGGCCCTCAGCGCGCTGGACGCTCCTTGCCGTGGTCGCGCTTCTCTTCGGGCTCCCGATCGGCGGTCTCGCCGCGGCGCGAAGGGCAGGGCGATGGTGACGGTGTCGGTCGTCGCGATCGTGCGCCGAGGCTCCAATCGCGTTGCCGATCCGGCGCATGCACCCGTCCAGGACCCACTCGTCTCCGTCACGAGGGGTCTCCAGATGCACGACGTCCGAGCCGCGGTCGGGTTCCATCACGCGCGGCCTGTGGCGCGGTGGCTCATTCACTGGCCCGCCGGGTGTGACGAAATCGGGCCTCGGGGCAGCCCGGGTGGCGAGCGAGGCGTCCCCACCTCAGCGTCAAGATCATGGCCTGCCGGGTCGATGCACTCGCCGTGGTTCCTCGCCGCATGAGCCTGAGTCGGCCTTCGCTGATGCGCTCGCCGCCGCCGCCTGCGGATTGGCGGCAGTCGTGCTCGTGGGGTGGCCGTACATCAATCGGGGTGCCAACGCCGACGCGCTCGTTGCCGACGTCAATCGCGCCTACCACGCTGTGCCGGGGTTCACCTGGACGTCGACTCAGGACGGGAGTTGAGCGGCCTGAGGACGACGCGGGTCACCCGCCTCGAGGCCGGCATCGTGGTCGGCCTGACCGAGGAGGTCGGTGTCACGGGGAGAACTCCGCTGCAGACCATCGTCACCGGTGAGTGCATCTGGATCAGTCACGCGGGGCGGGGGTGTTGGACTGCGGGAGGGCCACCCGACGGGCTGGGAATCGGCGGCCCCGTCATCCCGACCGCGCACGTTCGATTCGAGGAGGCTCGACGGTCCAGCGCCGGGTGGCGGCTGGTCGCCCACGACACGGTTGGCTCGGTCACGTATCGCGCTGAGCCTGGATCCACCGTCCCTCGCGGCGCGGATGCGCGCGGATCGCCGTCGCCATGCGGGTTCGGCGTCGACCCGAAGGGTTCACCCTGCGGGTGCTCCGCCGCACCCGCCTGCTCGGCGCCCGCACACCCCGCATCCACGATGATCGGTGGATCCAGGCTGAGTACCTGATCGATCCGGACTCACTCCTCATCTCGCGCATCAGTCGCAGGATTCAGGGCGCACCCTTCGGCGACACGACCCAGACGATGACGTTTGCAGAGCTCGGCAGCGTGACGGAAATCGTCACTCCGACAGCCGTCTGTCAGCGCTGACGGCACCCGAGCTGAAGGCCGCTGGCTCCCGCTCGGCGGCGTCAACGTGCAGCTGTGGCGGCGCGGCAGCCCGGACTTCCTGCCGGTGGAATGGGTCGGCGGCCTGGACGACCAGGGGTACACCAACCCCGACGGGACGTTCTCGCTGACCTCCACCGATCCGGAGGACAACCATTTCATGCGCATGGCGCTTCGGGAGGCGAACGGCGTCAGGCTCAAGGACTGGTTCGGGATCAACGACTGGGGCACCGACTTCGGCGGCGGGCGGAACGACGTCCCCGTGCGCGACGTCGGCGCCTGGTTGTTCAGCGCCCCGGACACATCGCACCAATGCGCCGTCTGGCGGGGGTTCCACCGCGCGCACCAGGACCAGAGTCCGCATTCCGATTCAACCCGCGCCTCAGTCGTGCCGGTCAGCGTTCCCCGTACGGGACGGCAATCTCTTCCGCGAGCGGTCGCAGGCAGGGGAGGCAGGCCCAGGGTTGCCTGCGTTTCAGGCCAGAAGCCCGACAGGTCGAGCGCAACATCGGGGGTCAGAGATCGGAGCGTTCGAGAGACTCCGGGGCAAGCCGTGCATGGAAAGGCGTGCCGGGCAGGATGCGCACCAGGACCACCGCTCGGGTTCCGGTGATCCGCAGCTTGCGCACGATCGCGAAGCGTCCCTTCTTGACGACGCCGACCTCTACCAGCAGGCGTTTGCCCGGTCGCGAAAGCCGGAACTCCACCAACGACCGTCTCGGCGGGACGCGACGGGTGAGGACACGCATCGACAGCCGCGGCGGCATCGGACCGGCCCGTAGGGCGGAGCGAAGTGGAATCGTGAACTGCCATGTCGTCGGCTGCGCGATCATCCGGTCGAGGACACCACCGACGCGGTTCTTATGCGGGGCGAGGGTGACCGCCAGGTCGACCGGCGGGCCAATCCCCTGCCGGACCGCGGCGCCGTCGACGGTGAGAGCGAGGTTGACGGGACCAGTGGCGCTCGGCGTGAGGGTCAGGCTGGCCGAGCCGTCGGCCGCCAGCGGTGCCGTGGCGCTGATGCCGGGGCCGGTGACCGTGAGCCGGGCCGGGGCGGAGGTCCAGACCGTCGGTGAAGCAGCGCCAAGTCGTGTCGCGAGAGCGAGGGGATCGGCACCCAGAGCAACCGTCAGTGTGGTCGGCTTGCCGGGCGGAAGCCGCGGTGACGACAGGGCCGCGCGCGGGATGGCCGTGCCGATTCGCTCGAGCTCGAGCACATCTGCGAGCTGGGTTGCGCGCGGCTCGGGCAGAACCGGCAACGGCGCACATGTCACCGGTGAGGGACCCGGCGGGACGGGTGCCGTTCCGAACGTCGCGCGGAACTCGCGCACGAATCCAGGTCGATCGTCGATGCGGTAGGCGCCAGGGCCGTTGGCCAAAAGGTCACAGGCCGCTCCGACGCGCATGTTCGCCCACACCGCGGCCTGATCGGCGCCGCGAACGATCACGTGGATCCGTGCCGGATCCATGCCCCGGGCGACCAGGCCGTCGCGGAGCACGCGTGGCCAGGCAAGCCAATGCTCGGGCGACCACTGCACCTGGCCGTGGTATGCCTCGAACCACACGCCGCCCGCCACCGACATGGCATGCCAGAACGACCCCCACGTGCCGGGGTCCGCGATGGCGAGTTCCGGGCCGACGTACATGTGCATGCGATCCGCGTAGGTGCCGCCCCCTGTAAACGGGGTGGCCGCCAACGCCACCAGGGCTGCGTCGAGGTTGACGCTGTCGGCTCCCGCGAAATCATCCGACCCTGGTCCGAGGCCCAGGTCGAGGAACAGCATTCGGGCGCCGGCGCTGTCAACCCGTGCGCGAAACAGCGCGGCCATGTCGGTTGCACTCCGGCCTCGGATGGTCGGTGTCCCAGTGGTGCCCACGCCACCGGTCAGCTTCTCGACCTGGCGCTCGGGTGCAAGAACAAGCGGATTGGCGGGGAGTTGCTGAAACAAGCCGTCGTTGACGGCCGAGAGGCCGCTGCTCCCGTCGGGCTGGGTGGCCGTCATCTCCACCAGCGACGGCACGAGCTCGTACATCACGGTCATACGGGCGTCCGAACGGGTCGCCCCCGCACCGAACCCGATCACGACGGCGGCAGTCAGCGCAAGCAGGCTGCAGGAACTCCGGTTTCGAGACATTTTGTGAAGCTACCAGGGCACTGAGGTGCCAACATCGACGATCGTCATGCCGATTCGGAAGCGGAGCGGAACGTCAGGCATCGTCCGGCGACGGCGTCACAGCCTCGGCCATGCGTCCATTCGGAACGCGAACCAGCGACACGACGGCGAAGCGTCCGGGAATTCCCAGCTGTCGCATTTCGGCGCGGATCGACCGTCCCATGCACAGTCACCGGGACTCGCGATCGATTCGGCTTGTCCCTCGACATTCGGTTGAGGGTCGTAGAAGGAGTCCAGAGCGACCCTCGGCCGCCGCCGGACTCCAGTTTCGCCCGCCATCTCGACTACACCAGTTGTTCGTCCCGGGGCCCCTCGGTGCTCCGAGAAGCGGCGTCGGGACTACAATCAGCGTACGGTGGGTTGTGTAAACGTGTGATGCGACCGGTCACGACCTCGGCGGAACCAATGGGCGGCCTCGACGACCTCTACCAGGAATTGATCCTGGATCATTACAAGAAACGCAGCAATCGCGGCACCCTCGCCGCGCCCTCGATCGCGGTCGATCACAACAATCCGCTATGCGGCGACCAAGTGCATCTGGAGGTGTTGATCGAAGGCGGCCGGCTTGCGGATCTTCGCTACACCGGTGACGGGTGCTCGATCTCTCAGGCGTCGGCGTCGATGATGAGCGAGGTGGTCATCGGCGAGTCCACGGACGAGGCCCTGGCACGCGTCGAGCATTTCCGGCAGGTCATGCACGGCTCCGAGGAGCCAGACGAGGACCGGCTCGGCGATGCGGTCGCGCTGGGCGGCGTCGCCAAGTTTCCGGCGCGGGTCAAGTGCGCTCTGCTTTCATGGATGGCGTTGAAGGACGCAATCGACACGTACGAGGGAGGTGCCCGTGACAACTGAAGACGATATCCGCGAGGCGATGAAGCAGGTCGAAGACCCGGAGCTCAGCGTCAACGTCGTGGATCTGGGCCTGCTGTACGGCGTGTCGCTCGACGAGAACGGCAAGGTCATCCTGGACATGACGCTGACATCGATGGGATGTCCGTTGACAGAACAGATCCTGGGTGACTCGCAGGCGGCCGTCTTCCCACTGGACGGAGTGTCGAGCGTGGACATCAACTGGGTGTGGGACCCACCGTGGTCACCGGAGTCCATGACCGACGAGGGCAAGCTGATGATGAAGGTGATGGGGTTCATGTGATGAGTGACGCCACGACGACACCCACGGTCGACACTCCCCCACCGGTGACGCTGGAGGAGAAGAAGGCCGCTGCCCGCGCCCGCGCCCGCGCGGCCAAGGAGCAGCAGGCCGCCGGCATCGCGTCGGTCACGATCGCCCCGGCTGCCGCCGACTACATCCGCAAGGTCGCCGCAGAGCAGGCCAAGGACGACGGCGTACGGGTCAAGATCCTTGCGGGCGGATGCTCGGGCCTGGAGTACCACATCGACCTGCTCACCAAGGGCGAGACCCCGGCCGACGGCGAGCGCGAGCTTCTGTCCAACGGCATTCGCCTGATCATGGACCTCAAGAGCTCGATCCACGTGACCGGCTCGATGATCGACTACGAGTCGACGATCCTGAAACGCGGCTTCAAGATCAAGAACCCCAACGCCACGAGCACCTGCAGCTGCGGCGACAGCTTCGGCGTCTGACCGCACTCCCTGATGGTGGGCGAACCGCCACCGACGCTCAGCGACACCCTGGCGGCGGCTGATCGGATCGACGCAGTTCGTGCTGCACACCCCCCGTCGTCCGCTCGGATCTGTTGGACGAGCACTTCGACGCGCGCGCTGTTCAAATGCGAGCACCTGCAGCACACCGGTCGTTCAGTACCGCGGCGCCCCGAGAGTCGGCCAATCATCGGTCCGCCGGCCGATCGCTCACTGCTGAAATGAGCAGGGCGCCTCATGGGCGCCAATCAACGTGGAGGTGTCGGCGAGCGCTCTCACGCACGGGGGTGCGGTGGTTACACTTCGCCGCATGGCGAGAGCACCATCGTCGACGGTGGTCCTTGGCATAGCGGGCGTCCTCGCGCTCGCGCCCCTCGTCGGAGTCGGCCCGATTGCCGCTTTCGAGACGGTCGGGCGCGGTGAGAATCCCCGCAAGGCGTACGTCGCAGGCCCACTTCGCTTTCCCCCGGACGTCCCGACAGCTCTCCGGATCCTGAGGCGCGCGCACACCGCCGGGAACCCGCAGACCCGAACAGACATCGACTTCGTGCTCCGGCTGTGGCGGACCCACGGCCGTCACGGCCAGCCGATCGGGCGACGGCGTACAGTGGCGCGGACCCTCCGCGTCAACGCCTGGTGGTACCGAAGCCACCAATCGCCCGTTGATCGGATCCTCGTCCGTGATCCCGTCGGCATTATCTCAACGTACTGGGAGGGGCGGGGGTTCGGCGTGAACCCGGTGGCGACAACCGGCCGGTGGCAGGGACTCAACGCGGGGGTCCCGGTCGAGCGTCTCGCGGACGCGCTCCTCCCTCTTGCGGTGGCGCGCAGAGGGGGTGGCCGACCCTTCCTCCTGTGGGAGTACTACGACGTGCCCGATCGACCGGGAACGATCCGCCCGGGAGCCTCGGGCATGGCCCAGGGGCGGGTGGCCCAGCTCATGGCAAAGGCCTACCACCGCACCGGCGAGCCCCGCTTCGCGAGTGCTGCGGGTGGAGCGCTTCGCGCATTCCTCGTGGGCGTGAACGCCGGGGGGGTGAAAAGCCGCGTGGTCTACCCGCCCGGTACCCGGTCTCGACCGTGGTACGTCGAGCGGGCCTTTCCGGGCGAGAGCCCCTGGAAGGGGGCCGCCCTGAACGGTTTCATGGTGTCCCTGCTCAACCTCGATGCGACTGCTGCGTTGCTTGGCTCCCGGCCACGCGCACACCCGAGCGGAGTTCCTCGAGCAGGCCGGCCGGCGCGGACCCCTGGCGCGGTCCGGCTGTCGCGGATGGCGGAGGATCTTGGTGCGCGCGGAGTTGTCACCCTGCGCCACTACCTGCCTCTTCACGACACGGGCTCCTGGAGCCTCTACGGTCTGCTGACGCCGAACTACGGCTGGAGGGGTTTTGAGGCCGACGCGGGCTACCACTGCTACCACGTCGACCTGCTGCGCCAGATCGACGATTCCTGGCCGCGTCGCGGCTTCGCAAAGGTCGCCTCGCGCTGGGAGGGCTACGCGCGTCGCCGAGGCGTGCGCTGCGAGTAGGCCCGGCCATCCAGAGCGGGCTCGCGAGACGATGGGCTCGGCTCGCCATCCAGTGTCGGCAGGCACGGGTCCGCGCTCCCGCTGTCCAGGTCTCAGGAGGCCGACACGCTTCCGCGCGAGCTGAAGGCCTGTCCCTCGCGGCCCCTCTCCGAGAGCGGCCCACCTCAACGACGAAGGGTTCTCACGGACTCCCTGCGGCATCGGACGCCGGCGACCGTAAGTCAGCGTCAATGAACTACTACGACGTTTGGCGGCTGCAAACCGTCGCCATGCGGCGTCCGCGAGATCGCCGTTATGCCCGATAGCGGCGAGGCTCGCGGACACCGCCTGGCTCGGTTTTCGCTCGCCCTCCGCCGTAGTAGTTATTCATTGACACTTCCTAAGGCGCGAGACCACTCACCGAACCGCGTGGAGGGGCCTGTGTCATGACTCCCTCACCGTTCGGCGGCTGCAAACCGTGGCATTGCGGCACTGGCGAGATCGCCGTTACCGCCAGTAGCGGCGAGGCTCGCCAGCACCGCGTTGCTCGGTTTTGCTTTGGAAATAGCCGTCCTGCGGTTCGTATTTCCAGCGCCGGGGGCGAGCCCGCTCCGGGCCGTTT
>JANMDV010000224.1:0-4787 GCA_031376485.1 Actinomycetota bacterium | reverse complement strand
AAACGGCCCGGAGCGGGCTCGCCCCCGGCGCTGGAAATACGAACCGCAGGACGGCTATTTCCAAAGCAAAACCGAGCAACGCGGTGCTGGCGAGCCTCGCCGCTACTGGCGGTAACGGCGATCTCGCCAGTGCCGCAATGCGACGGTTTGCAGCCGCCGAACGGTGAGGGAGTCATGACACAGGCCCCTCCACGCGGTCCGGTGAGTGGTCTCGCGCCTTAGGAAGTGTCAATGAATAACTACTACGGCGGAGGGCGAGCGAAAACCGAGCCAGGCGGTGTCCGCGAGCCTCGCCGCTATCGGGCGATCTCGCGGACGCCGTATGGCGACGGTTTGCAGCCGCCAAACGTCGTAGTAGTTCATTGACGCTGACTAACCCAACGCGCACCTGGCCGGAGCGGGTCATCCTCGACGAACGCCCTACGTGTGCTCGCCGGTCAGGCGGCGGCGAAGCTCCTGCACTGCGGCGAGTTCCGCTTCGGCGCGCTCCAGTTGGGTGCGCAATCCCGACACGTCCGCGAACTGCTCGTCTTGGAGCGCGGAGCGCACGAGCGTGATCCGGCCATCGGTCCAGTCGGCGACAAGCCCATGCTGGGTCTCGGCGATGGCCAGGCGTTCGGTCAGATCGTCGACGACCTCGGCCAGTCGCGTGGCCTCGTCCGCCACCTTGACCGAAAGCTCCCGGTACACGTCGTTCATTCCTCGGACCCCCTTCGCAGGACCAGCGCGGCCGCTCCCGTGAGCACCGCTGCCAACAGTGTCAGCTGACCCAAGCGAGGCCACAGGTCACCAGATGAGATGGACGGCTCGACGAGGAGCGTCTGGAACGCGCGGAACGCCGGACCGAACGGCCCGACCTCGCTGATCGCACTCGCCACGCGACTCTCGGTGAAGAGCCCCAAGAAGATCAGGGGCAGCGCGAGCATGAGTGCGGCCAGTAGCGCCCCACGTGTCTCACGCGCGGCGGCGCCGACCAACACCCCGAAACCGCCGAACGCCAACCCCGCCGCCAACAGCGTCGGGATCCACAGCACCCATCGATCGATGGCAAGTGAGGTGCCCACCGCGACGACGGCGAGCAGGATTACCCCGATCGCGACCGACACTACGGCTGCGAACACGACCTTTTCGCCCACCAGGGCCACCGGCCGAATCAGCCCGCGTCGCAGACGCACCAACGTGTTGTCCTCGCGCTCGGACGACAGCGCCGCCGCGGCCAGCAACACGCCCACCAGTGCCAAGCTCACCAGGAGGGCCCCGGCGAATCCGAACGCCGACAGCGGCTCACGGCCCGCGGGCACCGGCGGGACCGCGAGGGTGATCGGTCGGCTGATGGCGGTCGCCGCCGCGTTGGCCAGGTCCAGGTTGACGCCGGCCTCGATGATGAAGTTGAGCAACGGGTCCAGTCGGCCCGCGAGCAGACGCTGGCCCTGACCGACGAGCGCCTCGCGAAGTTGCCGCACGATGACTTCGCTGCGCTCGAGGCCGAGGATCGACCCCTGGCGCGAGAACACCGCGACATCCCCGCCCTCGATGATGATGCGCACCAGCTCCAAGGTCTGCTTGACGTAGGTGCCCGCAAGCTCCTGGTTGAGCCGGAACACCGCCGATTCGAGTCGGCGCGAGATCGACTGCGCCTCGATCGGCGACCGGCGGCTGACCTGTAGGCCGACCTCGGGTGAACGGATGCCCGACTGGAGGTCCCGGATGAAGCCCTGCGGCAGGGTCACGATGGCGCTGACCCGGCCGTCTTTCAACGCGGCGGCGGCGGCCTGCGGATCGAGGCGCTCGACCTCCACTTCTCGCGCCAACCGCGCTTCGTAGTCGGGCACGCCGAGGCGCTGGTCGCCCACCCGCACGGTCCGATTGCTGGTGTCGAGGTTGACGAAGGCGATCGCCGGCCGACGTTCGCCGGTCTGCAAGGCGATCGTGACGAGCGCCGCGACGACGAGCGGGTAGCCGATCAGCACGGCCAAGAGGCCCCGTCCTCGAACGAGCAAGCGCAGATCTTTTCGCAAAAGCTGCAACGCGGCGTTCACGCGGCTACGCCGACCAGATTCAAGAACGCCTCCTCGGCGGCTTCGGTCAGGCTCGCGCCCTCGGCCCCGTACGCGCGGATCAGCTCGGCCACGGTACCTTCGAAGACCGAGCGCCCCGCGTTGAGTACCACCATTCGCTCGGCATGCCGTGCGGCCTCATCGACCGATTGTGTCGAGAACAGCACTGCCAAGCCTTCGTCGCGGCGAAGCTCGTCGAGCCACGTCCAGAGCCGTCGCACCTGGTCGGGGCTGAGCGTCGCGGTCGGCTCGTCGAGTAACAGCGCCGATGGCCGGCCTGCCAGGGCGATGGCCAAATTGAGTCGTTGCAGCGTTCCGGTCGAAAGCTCGCCGGCGCGGGCGTCGGCGAACCGGGTCAGGTCGGCCCGGTCCAGGAGTTCTTGGGCGAGCGCCTCCGGTTGGGCGGCTGATTCGAGCGCCGCGAACAGGCGCAGGTTCTCGCGGGTGGTCAACCGTCGGTAGACCGCCGGGGTCTGGGGCACCCAGCCGATCCCCGAGGCCGCGGTGGCTTGGCGGCTGACGCGACCGGCCGACGGCGCGCTGGCCCCCGCAAGGATGCGAAGCAGCGTCGTCTTGCCCGCTCCGTTCGGCCCGAGCAACGCAACTGCTGCCCCGGTGTGCAACGCGATCGTGACGTCATCGAGTGCGGCGACGTCGCGGAATCGCTTTGAAAGACCGGCGCCCAGCAGGATGGACGGGTCGGGCGAACTCACTCGCGGACCCGCCGAGCGCGTGCAGCGTGCCTGCTCATTGCGAGAATCGTACAACTCCCGCAGCCGCTGGCGTTTGGACTGCGGTGGCGATACCCTGCCCCATTGTGGCTGCGGTGACCCCCGAGCGTCTCGAGCCAACCCGTGGGCTGCGGGCACGCCAGACGCGAATTCGACGACGACGTTCCATTGTGGGCGCCGTAGCGGCGCTCTGCATCGCCAGTGCGGCCGCGGTCGTCTGGTCGACAGCGCGACAGACCGGCGAGGTGGACTCCGGGGCCGTGGCATCGCCGGTGACCGCGTCGGCGCTCGACCTGGGAATCAGACCTCCGGATCGCGTCATTGCGCGCGCGGGAGTCGTCGAACTCCACCTTCCGATCGATCGCCAACGGATCGCGTTCACGTTGTTTCGCGCGGTCGACAACATCGACGCGGTGGCCCTGACACCGGACGGCACCTGGAAGCACTCCATCGCCCCTCGTGACGGGCGCGCAGGACCTGAGACCGCCGGGCTCGACATCGCGGCTCCCGCGGACGCAATCGTCTACTCACCGGTGGACGGCACCATCACGAGCGTCGTTCCCTACATGGTCGCGGGCGTCGAGGCGGGCTACCAGGTGGACATCACCCCGGATGTCCAGAGCGACGTGATCGTGCGCGTGCGGCACATCACGGGCATTCCCGTGGACCGCCGCGCCGGACCCGTCTGCGATGTCGGTGGGCTCGCCAAGCCCAACGTCGGGGAGCCCGTGACCGCCGGCATCACCTGCATCGGTCAGGTGCGCGACGCCACCGATCTGTTGCAGGTGGCGCGGCCCGAGATCGCCAAGTACGTCTCTGGATCGGGCAACCACGTGCATATGGAGGTCCTGCGGGTCGGCTTGTGAGTAACGCCGCCGACCCATTGCGCATCCTGTTCGTCGGTGACGTGTTCGGCACGGTCGGACTCACCGCGCTCCTGGCGAAGTTGCCCGAACTGCGCGCGACCCACCGGCCGACCATGGTCGTCGTCAATGCGGAGAACGCGGCAGGCGGTTCGGGGACGTCGGCCCGCCAGGCCACGCAACTGCTCGACGCAGGTGTCGACGTGCTGACCGGGGGCAACCACACGCTGCGCCAGACCGACTTGTTCCCGTTGCTCGAATCCGATCCACGGGTGCTGCGCCCCGACAACCTGGCGGTCAGAGCGCCCGGCCGGGGATACGTCGTGCTGGACGTGGCCGGCGGATTTCGTGTGGCCGTCATCAACCTGGTCGGCTCGGTGTTCATGGACGCCGCGCACAGCCCGTTCGCCGTTGTCGACGCGCTCGTCGATCGTGCGCGGCGCGAGACCCGCTACGTCGTGGTCGACATCCACGCCGAGGCCACCAGCGAGAAGGTCGCCCTGTCGCGTCACTTGGACGGGCGGGTGACGGCGATCGTGGGCACGCACACCCACGTGCAGACGGCCGACGCCCGGGTGCTGGCGGGCGGGACCGCATACATGACCGACCTGGGCATGTCCGGTCCGCACGACGGCGTCATCGGCGTGCGCTCGGACATCGTTCTGCGCCGGTTCCTCTCGGGCTCATCCGGACGGTTCGAGCCCGCCGCCGGCGAGGTGCTGGTTCAAGGGGCTGTCGTCGAAGCCGGCGCGGACGGTCTGGCGAGGTCGATCGCGGCGTTCAGCGTGTCCGGACCTGTGACCGGCGTCTCCTAACCACCGTTCGGTGAGAGGGCGCGATCCGCTCCCAACCGTTCGTCGAGTCCTTCGTCGAGCGACGCTCCGATGATCCGTGCATCATCGACCGCGAGGACCTGCGCTCGGCGGCCGTTGATGTCCACGGTGTCTCCCCGCGTCGGGTTGCGCCCCAGCACCTGGAGCAGATGCCCGATCGTCGCCTTGCGCGGGGGCGATCACGACGCCGAGCTCCTGGGTGACGGGGTCGATCGGCGCTGTCGCCTTGACGAGTACGCTCCCGTTCGTATGCACGATCATGCGTGTGGTCGTCAGCAGATCGACCATCTGATGACCGAGCAG
>JANMDV010000198.1:0-27720 GCA_031376485.1 Actinomycetota bacterium | reverse complement strand
ATCTCGCCGGCGCTGTCGATCACGAAAGACGTTGACCAACCGGTCGTGCTCGCGGGTACGCCGGTCGTTTGGACCATCACCGTCAAGAACACCGGTGATGTCGAACTGCGCAACGTGACGGTCACCGACTCGGACGCTCCGGGTTGCGACACCGTGATTGCGACGATCGCCGCCGACACCACGGCACTGCCGATCACCTGCACGACCCCAATCATCCAAGACACGACGAACGTCGCAACCGCGACCGGCACGGACACCCTCGGCAAGCCGGTCGGTCCCGTCAGCGACTCGGCATATGTCGATGTGATCGCACCTGGTCTGTCGATCACGAAAACCGTCGACAAGCTGTCGTGCTCTCGGGCACGACGGTGGAGTGGAGGATCACCGTCGCCAACACCGGTGACGTCGATCTGACGAATGTGGCGGTCTCGGACCCCAACGCTCCCGGCTGTGACACCGTCATCCCGATGCTTGCCGCCGGCACCACCGCCCCGCTGATCGTGTGCAGTCAGCAGATCGCTGCTGGGACGACCAACGTGGCAACGGTCACCGGAAAAGACCCGCTCGGCAACGACGTCTCGTCGCCGCCGGCCACCGCGACCGTCAACGTCATCGCTCCCGGTGTGTCGATCACCAAGTCGGTCGACAAGCCTGTGGTGCTGTCGGGTACTCAGGTGACCTGGACGATCATCGTCGCAAACACGGGCGACGTGGCACTCACCAACGTGACGGTCTCGGACCCCAACGCCTCCGGGTGCAACACGGTCATCGAGACGATCGCCGCGAAGGCCCAGGCCGCACCCATCACCTGTACGGCAACGGTCACCGTGGATACGCTGAACACCGCCACGGTGACCGGAACCGACCCGCTCGACAACACGGTCGGCCCGGCCACCGCGAGCGCCTCCGTCGATGTCATCGCCCCGGCGATCGACATCACCAAGGCGGTCAGCAATGCGCAGGTCGTCCCGGGCGAGCAGGTGACCTTCACACTCACGATCACGAACACCGGTGACGTCATGCTCACGAATGTGGCCGTCAAGGACCCGACGGTGCCCGCATGCGACTCGGTCATCGGTAGCCTCGCCGCAGGCGCCAAGGCTACTGTGACCTGCACCGCCGCGATCACCGTCGACACCACCAACGTCGCAACCGCGACCGGCATGGATCCACTCGGAAAGCCGGTCACCAAGGACGCGACCGCGAAAGTGACGGTCACTCCGATCGCGATCGCAGGGGCCTCGGTGACCACTCTTGGCATCGACAAGCGGGGTCCGGCAAGTGCTCTGGCGGGAATGGTGATCACCTACCGCATCACGATCACCAACACCGGGACGGTCACCGCGCAAAACGTGGTAGTGCGTGACCGGATTCCCATCGCAATGGCGCTCGCCTCGAAGCCCGCTGGAGTTCGGCTCGTCAACGGTGTCGTCTCCATAACAGTCGGAGACCTGGCCCCGAGAGCGTCCAAGACGATCCTGCTGCGGTTCCGGATCGACCGGACGGCCGTCGGAGCACGCACCAACGTTGCAACGGCGAGCGCCTCCAATGCTCCGCAGGTCCGCGACTCAGCCCGCACCAGGATCATCACGGCCGGGCGTCGGATCCTGATTCCGGTCGTCACCGGCTAGCGCGCCATTCCCGCCGGGTGAGGTCGTCTGAGGGCGGCCGCACCCGCTCTGGCCGGCGAGGACGGCTACAACAGCGGGGCAGTCACTGTTGGATGGAGCGTCCAAACCCCTGTCGTCGCGCGCAGCTACGCCATTTGGCCTACTCGTGACGTTCTTCTTCTGGCCGGTGGGCCTTATCCCAGAGGCGCAGGACCACGCGGTTTGGTTCTCGCCGTTGGGCCAACGATTGCGCGGCCCGCCGGACATACGCTCCTTGGGTTCCGGTCTTCGTCATCGAAGACCCAGTCTCAATCAGGGAGAAATCATGCGAACAGGCGTGTTGCGCCACGTCATCGCCTTGGCGATGTTGGCGCTTGTCGCGTTACCGGTGTCGGCCTTCGCCGCCGACCCGACCCCGGCCGAGTTGGCCACGCAGATCCAGGACGTCGCGTTCTCGGCCAACCAGATGTGGGTGGTGCTCGCCGCCATCCTCGTGTTGTTCATGCAGGCCGGGTTTGCGATGCTCGAGATCGGCCTGTCGCGCATGAAGAACGCCGGAGCAGTCGCGGGCAAGATCGTCATCAACCTTGCGATCTCGTTCCTGATGTTCTGGGCCGTCGGGTTCTCACTCGCCTTCGCCACCGGCAACGGATTCGCCGGATCGGGTGGGTGGTTTCTGAACCTCAGCGGTTTCAGTGAGCAGTTCGCGTCGCTGTCATACAGCGTCACGCCGCCGCAGGCGCAGTTCTTCTTCCAAGTGGTCTTCGTGGCGGTATCGCTCGCAATCGTGTTCGGCGCGATGCTCGACCGCACCAAGTTCATCGCGTACATCATCTTCGGTGTTGTCTTCACCGGGCTCATCTACCCGATCGTCGCCCACTGGACGTGGGGCGGAGGGTGGCTGGCACAGGCCGGGTTCCTGGACTTCGCCGGAAGCTCCATCGTCCACCTTCAGGGTGCTCTGGCCGCGCTCGCAGGGACGCTCCTGCTCGGCCCCCGCATCGGGAAGTTCCGCAACAAGAAGGCCGTGCCGATCCCGGGGCACTCCATTCCGCTGGCCATGCTCGGCGTGCTGATCCTGTGGGTCGGGTGGATGGGCTTCAACCCCGGCTCGACCTTGAACGCCGTGGCCAACAACTTCGCCGACATCGCCGTCAACACCAACCTGGGTGCGGCAGCCGGCGTCATCGGCGCCACGATCAGCGCGATGGTGATGTTCAAGACACTCGACGTCTCGCAGATGGGCAACGGCGCCATCGCCGGTCTGGTGGCGATTACCGCGCCATGTGCGTTCGTCGATCCTTGGGCCGCGGTCGTCATCGGTCTTGTCGCCGGACTCATCGTGCCGCCCCTGGTGGTGCTCATCGACAAGATCCGGGTCGACGATCCCATCGGGTGTCTGCCGGTACACGGCGTCGCTGGTATCTGGGGCACGCTTGCGGTCGGGCTTTTCGCCGCAGCCGACCGAACGACGGCCCTCGGACTCGGCAAGAGCGCCGGGCTGTTCACGGGCGGAGACGCCTCGCAGCTGTGGGTGCAGTTCTACGGGGTCGCCGCGACGATCGGGTTTACCGGCGCATGTTCGTTCGCCGTGTTCGCCGCGATCAAGTACACGGTCGGTCTGCGCGTCAGCGAGCGGGAAGAGCTGGCAGGACTCGACATCTCCGAGCACGGTATGTTCGGATACCCGGAGCGGTTCATCGAGGTTCCGGGCGCCGAGCCGGAGGAGATGTCGTCTCCGGTGTCGGCGATGCAGGGAAGCAGTGCAACGTCTCCGTCCACCCATACCGCACCAGTGTCGTAAGGAGGGGTGTTGAAGAAAATCGAAGCGTTCATCCGCCACGAGGCGTTCGACGAGATCCGCGACCGGCTCGACGCGATGGGGCTCCCTTCCATGAGCGTCACCGAGGTCAAAGGCTCGGGACGGCAGAAGGGCTTTACCGAGAGCTACCGCGGAGCGAAGACCACAATCTTCCTCCGTCCGAAGCTCAAGTTGGAGATCGCCGTCGACGACGTCGACTTGGAGCGTGCAATCGACACGATCATGGAGTACGCCCACACCGGCGAACCCGGCGACGGCAAGATCTTCGTCTACTCCATTGAGGACGCAATCCGCGTCCGAACCGGCGAGCGGGGACCGATCGTGCTGGCCTCCCACGACGAAGAGCAGGCACACGCCTAAGAAATCGCGTACGTGAGCCGTAGGGAGCGGTGGCAGAGAGACGCCACCGCTCCCTACGCCGTTTCAACCCATCTCGGGCTCGACCGCAGAACACCCACCGGGCTCGAACGTCCAAAACGACTCTCGACGACACCCCGAGGCGGGACGGCGCGCGATCCCGAACAGGCCAGTCGGAGTGACCTGACCACCGACGACAACCCTCATCGTCACTCCAACGACCGCGTTCCCCAACCCTTTTCGCTCGGTGCGCCGGCCCAGGAAAACTGTCACTTGGCGTAGAGCCCGACAGCCAATCGTTACATAAAACGGTTGAGTCTTGTGACGGATTGGCACACATATGCGTAGCGCTGTAACACATGCTTGGGGCAGCATCCGCCGTGATGATTCGGTCTCTTGACAGGTGCGGGTCCCGGTTGCGGCAGGCCTGGGCGCGGGAACTCGGATGAGTCGGCCAAAGCGCCGTCGGGGGCCATCGAGTCGCTCTGCACAGGAGAGACCATCACTTGACGCGGTTTCCGGGAACCTGCCATGTGCGATCTGTGGAAACTCCGGGCGCGGGCCCCGGACTCAGCGCCACCTGACCCACGGTGTCGCGGTCTGGCTATGCGACACGCACGGGAGCGGTGCGTTCATGCACCGGCGTGCCGGCAGAGAGTTCACCGATCGCGTCGCAGCGGTATGGACGGCATCCGGAGTGCTCACAGTCCGCCGAAAGCAAGCGCTCGAAGCGCATCTGCGCCGCGTCCGGATGGTCGGGGCCGAACGGGACCGACCCGGCTCATACTCGTGGCCGGTGCTTCGTCGCGAAGCGGAGCGACGGTTTGCAGCGGGCGAACCGCCCCCAGAGGTGATCGCCGACCTTCGCGGCACCTCCCGGGATGGCCCGGCGATGGTCCCCTCCGTGCGCACCATGCGGCGGTGGTTCACGCAGGCGCGGTGGCTCGAACGTCAATCGACCGATCGTCGACAGCAACCTCGGACCAAAGCGCCTGCGACCAAGTCAGACCGTGCGCACCCCCTCGTCGAACTCATCCTGACCGGGACGGCCTCTCCGTCGCGTCTCCCGCTCATACAGGGCCCGCGAGGTCCCTGACATCGGCGGCCGTACCTCGCTTCAGGTCGCGTCAAAGGGGGTCACGCCGGCAGGTTTGGGAGCGCGTCGTGATCTGTATCCACGATCCGACTCAATGGTCGACCGAGACGTGGAGCGTCAAGTCCACTGACAACGCTGTTTGGCCGCTCGATGCTCGGGTCCGAGGCTGTCCATCAGTGCGTGAGTGCCGGCTGGTGTGCTTCGCCCGGGAGTTCCAGGGTGAAACGGCTGCCGCGACCCAGGCGGCTCTCGACCCGCAGGTCTCCGCCGAGCGCCCGCGCCAACTGGCGGCTGATCGCAAGACCCAGCCCGCTGCCGTGTCGGCCATCGGGCGTGTTCTCCGAGCGGAACGGCTCAAAAATCTCGGAAAGCTGGGTGGCGGCGATGCCCGGCCCGCTGTCGGTGACGGAAAGCACCACACCCCCGCCGGGACGCTCGTGCGCTGCCACGTGGACGATCCCACCGTCGGGCGTCCATTTGAATGCGTTGTCGATCAGATTCCCGACGATCTGCCGGACGCGGGCGGCGTCCGTGTACAGCTCGGGGAGCGGCTTGAAGTCGCGCTGGTAGCGCAGGCCGCGGCGGGCGGCCTCACCGGAATACGAGGTGAACGCGCGTTCCACGAGGTCGTTGCCGTCCACCTTCCCGAGGTCAAGACGAAAGCGCCGCGCCTCGAGCTTCGCCAGGTCAAGCAGGTCTGTCACGAGGGCCTCGAGACGCGCCGATTCGTCTTCGATTGCGTGGAGTGACCGTGGGATCGCCTCGCGGGGAACCACCCCGTCGGTCAGGGCCTGCGTGTGGCCGCGGATCGCGGTCAGGGGCGTGCGAAGGTCATGGGTGACGCGCATCAGGAAGTCGCGGGTCAGTGTCTCGCGATGCTGCAACTCCCGCACCATGGTGTTGAACGCGCTCGCCAGGGCGTCGATCTCCTCGGTGCCGCCGATGGCGACGCGGGTCTCCAGATCGCCACGGCCAACCTGGAGCGCCGCAACCTCCAGCCGTTTGAGTGGACGAAGCGCCCGGCGTGTGAACAGGAGCGTGACGAGCAGGGCGACACCGAGTCCTATGCCGGCTGCGATCACGACACGGTTGGCGAACCGTCTCCACACTGCGCCCAGTTCGGATCGTTCGCGCAACACGACGGCTGCGCCCACGACCCCTTCGGTAAAGGTGATCGGTGCGGCGGCCGCGATCGCTTTGACTCCGGTTTCGGGAATCGTGTAGTCAAAGCGTTGGACACCGTCGCGGTCCAAGACGTCGTAGTCGACCTGAGCGAGCGCGCGGCGTTGCAGCGGGCTCGGGACACCGAGCGGATCGGGGTCCAGGTTGGCGCCCGAGTACGTGAACAGCGTGCCGGTCCCCACAATGGAGGCGAGGGCCGCGATGCGTTCGGGAGTCGGCTTGTAGCCGCCGATCTCGCTGTCACGCTCGGCGTCCTGGCTGATGAGCTTGGCGATGCCGACGGCCTTCGTCTCAAGCTCGTCCAGATCAGACGCGACGGTTTGCGCACGCACCAACTCGACGCCAAGGACTGCGAACACCAGAGACGAAACCAAAAGGCCCGCGAGCGACGCAAGCGCCAGGCGCCCCCGCAGGGTACGCCACGGGGGTGTCATTTCTTTGCTGCGGCGGGCACCTTGTAGCCCGTGCCCCAGACCGTCTGGATCGGGCAGGCCTCACCGAGTTTGCGGCGCAGTTGGCGCACGTGGACGTCGATCGTGCGGCTGTCGCCGAGGAACGTGAAGCCCCAGACGCGTTCCAGAAGCTTCTCGCGGGTCAGGACGATTCCCCGGTGCTCGACCAACGCCGTCAAGAGGTCGAACTCCTTGGGCGTCAACTGGATCGGGTCCTCGCCGACGTAGACCTCCCGTGGGCCGACCTCGATGCGAAGACCTTCGACTTCGTACGTGGTGCGCTCATCCACACTCGTGTCGCCAGCGGGGGGAGGCCCGGCGACGCGGCGAAGGACGGCTCGCACGCGCGCAACGAGTTCTCGGGGGTTGAACGGTTTCGTGATGTAGTCGTCCGCACCGAGTTCGAGCCCGACGACCTTGTCCACAGCGTCGTCGCGGGCAGTCAGCATCACGATCGCCGGCGACGGTGCCCCGCCGGAGGATCGGAGACGTTTGGCGACCTCGAAGCCGTCGAGGCCGGGAAGCATGAGGTCCAGCACGATCAGCGCCGGTCGGTCACGCTCGGCCATCGCGAGCCCCTCATCGCCGCGGTGGCTGACGCTGACCCGGTAACCGGCCGCCTCCAAGTACATCTTCGCGAACGAGGCGATGTTGGGCTCATCCTCAATGATCAGGATGTGTGTCGGAACCGTCACAAATCGAAGTGTAGTGCGCTCCTCGGTCGGCGAGACGGCCGCCACGACAGGATCCTACCTGGGCCGGTCGCCGTCGCCTGGTGGCGTCGGCTTCGGGAATGCGTCAGGCGGGGCGATCTCGATCGGCGGGACCGCGGATGTCCACTCCTGCTCTTCGTCGCCGTTGAGGTGGTACGTCCCCTCGCCTGACAGGCGTGTGACCTCACCCCTCCCGAACGCGCTCACGGACAGCGTCTGCTCATCAGAGGTGCGCAGCTCGATTCTGATGCTCTCGCCCCTCGCAAAGAATGCGCCGTCGACGTCCCTGAGCTTGTAGACGAACTGCGTCTGGCCACGTACGACGCTGCGCTTGGGCCGCTGGCGAACTCCTGCGATCTTGACGACGGCGCGGCCGATCCGGTCGCGGATGACGATGGTGCCTTCCATCGTGCCGAAGACCCGAAGCTTGCCCTCCGCGACGAGGGTACCGGTCCCCATCGCGTCGAAGCTCCCTGTCCGTGCCGCGGTGCTGGTGGCAAGCGCCGCAATGGGTGCTGTGAGCAGTGTTGCTGCGGCGACTGCGATGGCGATTCGACGGTTCACGGATGCTTTCGAGACGGTGATTGGCTACATGTCAATCATCGTCTCCCCCCGTGATGTCTTTATCGCTGCGGTGTAACGTATTTGTAAGTACGGCGGAGTCAAACGCGCGTTGCCGCGAGGGTCAGGTCGGCTCGATCGACACGTTTTCCTGGACCTGCACGGTCGGCTCCAGCGCGACCCCTTCCTCGACCTTCGGCTGACCGGCCGCCTGTGGGGGAGGAATTGCGGCGCTCACACCGTCGAGCACAGGAGGTGGGCCCTCGTCGAGCCAGGCCCACACCATCTCGCCGCAGTCGGGGCAGGAGGGAAGCACGCCACGGTTGCGGATCTGAAACTGGCAGGCGACGCAGCCTACGAAGCCGGGGACCTGCTGTCCGGCGTGGAAGCAGGTTTTTCCGAGTCGCTTTGCCGCCGCCTGCGCGCCTTGCAAGGGAGACATGCTCCGGCGCTGGTCGCCGCCGCCGCCGGTGCCTGGCCGCGGACCGTGCGGTGGGAGGTTGGAACCCATGAACCTCTTCCTCTCGTCTGTCGTCGCGCGCGCGAGGGCTTCTCGTTCGCGCGGTGGCAGCGTATCGTGGACGTATTGGCTGACAAAAGCCTACCGCGCGTCAGCTGATTTGGCCGCGCGGTGCGTCGGACGAGGGGGTCGCAAACATGCGCGTCGCAGTCGCGCAGCTCAATACCGTGGTCGGCGACATCCCGGGCAACCTGGAGCGAATTCGGCGTGCGCTCGATCGGTCCCGACAGGTGGGCGCGACCATCACCCTGGTGCCGGAGCTCGCCATCTGCGGCTACCCGCCCGAGGATTTGCTGCTGCGCCCCGAGTTTGCCGCCGACACACGCAGGGCGCTCCAAGAACTTGCCCGTGAAGTCACCGATGGCGTTGCGATCGTCGGCTTCGTCGACTGGCAGGACGACTGCTACAACGCGGCCGCGGTGCTGGCCGACGGTCGTGTGCAGGCCGTCTACCACAAGCGATTTCTGCCCAACTACGGCGTGTTCGACGAGGCCCGCTACTTCCAGACAGGTGACAGTCAGCTCGTCATCGATGTGCAGGGAGCCCGTGTCGGGATCGTCATCTGCGAGGACATCTGGTACTCGACCCCTGTCGCCGGCGATCTGGTGGTCGCGCGGCTCGACCTGATCTGCTGCGTGTCCGCCTCGCCCTACCACCAGGGCAAAGGCGTCGCACGTGAGCGCATGCTCGCGACGCGCGCGGCCGACAGCGCGGCGGCGCTCGCCTTCTGCAACCTGGTGGGCGGGCAGGACGAGCTGGTCTTCGACGGACACTCCGCGGTGTTCGATGCGAACGGGGAGGTCGTCGCGCGCTGCTCCCAGTTTGCCGAGGACTTCGTCGTCGCCGAGATCGAAGCGGGTGCCGCTGCGCGCCGCCGCCTGCGTGAGCCGCTCGTTCGGCGCATCACGGATGCGCGTTCCCCGGACGCCGTGCCGATCCAGTTCACCGTCGCGACGCCGACGGCCGAATGCGCTGTCAACGTCGTCGCGCCCCTGGCTGATCCGCTCGACGAGCTGTGGCACGCGCTCGTACTTGGTATTCGCGACTATGTGGACAAGAACGGCTTTGCCGGTGTGCTGATCGGGCTCTCCGGCGGCATCGACTCCGCTTTGACCGCGGCGCTCGCCGTCGATGCGTTGGGCGCGGATCGCGTGAGTGGTGTTGCCATGCCGTCCGTGTTCTCGAGCGCCGACAGTTTGAGTGATGCAAAGGACCTGAGCGGCCTCCTGGGAATCGCGCTGCAGGTGATTCCGATCGCCGTCGTGGTGGACGCGTTCGAGGCGACGTTGGCAGACGCGTTTGCGGGTCGGCCCCCCGACGTGACCGAGGAGAACATCCAAGCTCGGGTCCGAGGAACGCTCCTTATGGCGCTGTCCAACAAGCTCGGAAGGATGGTGCTCGCGACCGGTAACAAGAGCGAGATCGCGGTGGGCTACAGCACCCTCTACGGCGACATGGTCGGCGGGTTCGCTCCGATCCGCGACGTGGCCAAGACGACGGTCTACGCGCTCGCGCGCTGGCGCAACGCCCAGGCCGACACCCATGTGATCCCGCCGCACTCCATCGAGCGTGCTCCGTCGGCTGAGCTTCGGCCCGACCAGCGCGATACCGACTCCCTGCCGGACTATTCGGTACTTGACCCTATACTTGAATCATACGTTGAAGCGGATCGTGAGTCGGACGAGATCGGCAGCGTCGGCGCGTCGGCAGATGTGATCCGCGGGGTGGTCCGGATGGTCGATCGAGCCGAATACAAGCGGCGTCAGGGGCCGATCGGCATCAAGATCACTCCACGAGCCTTTGGGAGAGACCGACGGATGCCGATCACCAATAAGTATGAGTAGCCGGCTCGTCATTGCAGTCTGCGCGCTGCTCGCGTGCGGCACCCCGGTGGCGCTCGCGCAGGGCGGCGACAAGGTTGCAAACGCGGTCAACTCGGTCGGCAGCGTGCCAACCTCGGGACAGGTGTTGCTCGTCACGTTCGCCGACCGGCCGGACCGCGCCACCGCCCGGTCGCGTCTGCACGGGTTGGGAGCGGTCGACGAGTCGGTGCCCGACATCGGGATCTGGGCACTTCAGCCGAGCAACGCATCGACGGTGCGCCTCCGGGTGCTTGAGCGGACTCAGGTGGTGCGCGCCGAGTGGTCGTTGCGTCGCACGAACGACGCCCTGACCGACGAGCGGCCCGTGCCGCCCCCGGCGCTCCCGTTGATCGCGACGCCCGACCCGACCGACCCGTTCTTCACCGTCGCCGACAAAAGCCAACAGTGGGGCCTTCGCCAGGGCAACTGGACGCTCGGGCTGAGCGGCTACGACCGTCCGACGATCGCGATCTTGGACTCCGGAATCGACGGGACACACGAGGACTGGCGTGAGCCCGGTCTTCTGGTCGCGCCCCGCAGCACGTTGCGCCGCGTCGATCGCGCCGATGACATCAGCGACCGCGGGCACGGGACCCACGTGGCCGGGATCGCCGCCGCCCCTGCCAACGGGGTGGGCGTCGTGGGCGTGGCGCCCGCGTCGGCCACCGCCGTCGGTGGCGGCGTGTCCAACGTCGTACCCGTCCAGATCTCGGACGTCCGGGGGGTGAGTCAGGACTCCACGATGATCGCGGGGATTCGGTGGGCGGTCAACCACGGCGCCAAGGTCATCAACATCTCGTCCGGTGGGCCAGGCGCGTCGAACGCCTTCCAGGACACCGTCAACTGGGCCTACCGGCGGGGCGCGCTGATCGTGGCATCGGTCGGCAACGAAGGCTTGGACGACAACCAGGTCAACTTCCCCGCAGGCTACGACCATGTCATCGGCGTCGGGGCGTTGTGTGACGCCGTCGTGCTGGCGCCCGATTGCCCCGCGGCGTTCGGCCGCGCGCGGTTCTCGAACTTCAACTACTCGGTCGACGTGCTGGCTCCGGGCGTCAACGTCATCTCGACGGTACCCCTCGCGATCCACGAGCGCGAGGTCGCCCCCGGCTATGCGTTCAAAGACGGGACGTCGATGTCCGCACCGTACGTCACGGGTGTCGTCGCGCTCATCTACGCGTCGCATCCTGGCATCACGCCCTACCAGGTCACGCGAATCCTGCAGACGACCTCCAGCGGTGGGGCGGCGGGGCGGGCGCGAAGCAGCACGTTCGGGTGGGGTGCGGTCAACCCGCTCGCCGCAGCGCAGGCGACGGCGCCGGTGGACGACCTGAGCGAAATCAACGACGACGTCAAGTGGCTGCCCAAGGCCCAGACGCTGCGGGTCACACCGACGCCGATTCGTCTGCAGGCGCGCATGGACTTCAACGACGACCAGTTCGACAACTACCCGGTGTTGCTGCGCAAGGGTGAACGCATGCGGGTAACAGTCATCTCGAAGCGTGCTCGGATCGCCCTGCGCGTCTACCGCCCTGGCACGACGTCAGTGCTGTTACGGGCCCGTACTGCCGAGCAGCTCACTGCCAAGCGACTTGGGCAAACGCGCCGCCCGACGCCTGGGTCCCGCACGGTGGTCGTTCGGGCCAAGGAAACGGGACGGCACTTCATCGCACTCGAGGCCGTGCGCGGCGGCGACGACTACACACTTGTGATGCGGCGGCTCTGAGCCGTCGATGACGGTGGATCAGGCCAACGCGCTGTGCGAGGGGACACTCCCCGCGTTGATCGGGATGTCCTTCACGAGCCTGGAAGCCGAGCGGGTGACGGCGCGTCTTGAAGTCCGTCCCGACCTGCTTGCGCCGAATGGCTATCTGCACGGCTCGACCGTCACCGCGCTCGCCGAAACTGCATGCGGTTTTGGCACGACGCTCTCCCTCCCGCTCGAGCGGCGAGGCCGCTTCGCCACGATCGACCTGTCGTGCAGCTTTATCGGCACCGCACGCGACGGGTGGATCGCGTGCGAGGCGACCTGCGCGCACGCGGGACGCACGACCCAAGTCTGGGACGCGCGCGTCTGGCGCGAAGTGGACGGCCGCCCGATCGCCCTGTTTCGCCTGACCCAGCTGCTGCTGGGCGAAGAGCACAGGCCCTAAAGCCGGACGCGGACGCGGAACGTCGTCTCCGTCCTGTCGCCCTCGTCGTTGGTGGTGACGATCACGATGCGGACGGTCCGAGGAATGCCCGTGGGGCGCGCTTGGAATGCGACGGTGGCGCCGTGCAGTGTGGCGTTCTTGACGCGGCCGATCAGGTGACCGAGTCGCAGCCCCGGCAGAACACCGCCGATCCTGCTTGCACGACGGATCGGTCGCTGGAGCCTGCCTCGGTGGTCACGCACCTGGATGCTGAGTCGGGCCCGGGATTCGGCACGGAGTCCAAGGGAGACGGTGGCGATGCCGTTACGCGCGATGGTCACTCTCGGCGCCCGCGTCTTGGTAACGGTAAATGCAGGAAGCGCCGTGCCGGTCGGCAAGGACGTCAGAACGTTGCTGCTGGCGGTGTTCGTCGCGGTAACGGCGATGCGAAATGTTCGACCGAGGTCGACTTGGGACGGCGTGTGCGATACGCCTGTGGCACCGGGGATGTCGGCGCAGGTCGTTCCGGTTGGGTCACACGACTGCCACTGAGTGGCGAGGGGGTTGGGTGTGTCCTGCCAAGTCCCGGGATTCGCATCGAGCCTGCGACCGACGCGCGCGATGCCCACGACGGCCGGGCCGATTGTCGGGGACGGCGGGGTCACGATGGCCTCGGGGCCGATGCCGGCGGGGTTTGATGCGACGACGGTGAAGCTGTACCGGGCGCCCGGCATGAGCCCCACGGCCACGACGCTCAGGGCCGTGACGGGCACGACCATCCTGTTGACGATGGCGGTGTCGCTGCGCGCGATCATTTCGTAGGCGGTGATCGCCCTGCCGCCGTCGGTCGCCGGTGGGTTCCAAGACACGGTTGCCGACGTCGCCGCGTTCGCGACGCTGATGCCGATCGGCGCCCCTGGGGGAGCCACGCCGATCGTGGAGTAGATGAACCCTCTGTACTGGGCCAAATGTGTGTAGACACCAGGGAGCCCTGCCAGCGCGCACCCGGTTCCCCAGCTCACCGCACCGGCGACCACCTGCCGTGCGTGGATGGAGCTCGTCACCGTGAGGGGCCCGCCGCTGTCGCCCTGGCAGGCGTCGATCCCGCCTGCGTCAAACCCGGCGCACAGCATCTTGCTCGGAATGTACGAGGCGCCGTGTGCGCTGCATGACGCGTCGGGCAACATCTGCACAGAGGCCTCTCTGAGGGAAGTCGCAAACGTCCCAGCGCCCGATGTATCACCCCAACCGGCGATGCGAGCTGTGCGGCCAGGGCTCTGCGCGACGGTATCCAGGGGGTCGGTGAGGTCTGCGACTGCCACATCCGGGCCTTGCGTGACGGGCGTCGCCAGCTCGAGGAGCGCGACGTCATCTCGGAATGAGCCGTCGCTCAGATAGGACGGATGGCGGTGAATCCCAGTGGCGCCGCGAAGCGCGATGCGTTGCGTGTTCGCGGTCGGGTTTGCCAGGTCGGTGATGCCGACCACGATCTCGATTGCGCCGGCGCCCACCGGTTGATCGAGTTGGTTGAAGGTGCAATGTGCCGCCGTCAGCACCCAGCCCGGGTCGATGAGCGTGCCCCCGCAGAACGGCTGGGTCATCGGGTCGCCCGTGGCCACCAAGTTGACGATGAATGGCCACGAGGCGGGTGCGGCTGGCGAGCCTCCAACGATGCGCCCCTGAGTGGTTGCGGCCCGCGAAACCGACACGGACGCCGCCATGGCAAGGAGCAGCACGATGGCGAGCAGCATTCGGCGCACGATCGGAAAGCGTCGGGCCGAATCTGCTCGGCGCAAAGCGATGCCGGGTATCCGGCTCATCAACGGGTGAGCTGCGCGTCAACGTGTTGTCGCAGGGCAGCGGTCACCGCTCGCGTGCCAAACCCGATGTCGTCTCCGTCGCACCGGACGATCGGGACGACGCCGCGGACTGCGCTCGTGACGAACATCTCGTCAGCGGCTCGCCACGTGGGCTCGTCCAGGATCGCCTCGCGGACGGGGGCGATCTCCATGACGACCTGCCGGGTGACGCCCGGCAGAATGCCGCTGACCGGCGCGGTGACGATCTCGCCGCCGATGACGCAGAAGACGTTCGCCGTGGACGCCTCGCCGAGGCGTCCATCGCCGTCGAGCAGGAGCGCCGTGTCCGTACGCCTCGCGTGTGCCTGCCGCTCGGCGTCATGCCACCCCAGGAACGACAGGGTCTTGTGCTCGGCGATCCCGTTGGTTGGGTGCCACGCTCCGCGGATCGATATGGCGGTCAGGGTCGCATGCGGATCGATCTCGGCCGGTAGGCCTTCGATGAGCAGGGTGGGGTGGGGGGTGACCGTCACACGGAGACGCGCAGGTCCGGTGTCGAGCGACGTTGCCACCAATGTCGCCGCATCGCGAACGCGGGCGATCGGGGGCATCCCCTCCAGCGCGAGCGCGGCGATTGATCGCTCCAGACGTGCCAAATGGCGATCCAGCCACGGGATTGCGCCATCCTGGGCGCGCATGGTCTCGAACAGGCCGACGCCGTGCCGTACGCCGGGATCGTCAATGGACAGGCTCGCGGTCGCAGGATCGACCAGGGCGCCATTGAGCCACACGACGCGCCTCACGCGGCGCCCACTGCGTGTACGAACGGTTGGGCCTTGGCCCACGCCTCGGCAAGCTCGGCGTCGGGATCGCTGTCCCACACGACCGCGCCGCCGCACCAGTACCGCACCTCGCCGCCGGCGACCCAGGCCGTGCGGATCGTGATGCTGGCCTCGATCGCGCCATCCGTGCCCACCGTGACGACGCTGCCAAACGCCGCGCCACGCGCCACGGGTTCGAGTTCCCTGATGACCTCCATCGCCCGCACCTTGGGCGTGCCCGTGACCGACCCTCCCGGGAACACCGCGCGCAGCACGTCGGCGGCGGTCACGTCGGGGCGAAGCTCAGCGCGTACCTCGCTGACCATGTGCTCCACGTACGGGGTCGAGAGGTATCCGAAGATGCGTGGCACCGAGACCCCGCCCGCTCTGGCGACACGACCCAGGTCGTTGCGCACGAGGTCCACGATCATTACGTGTTCGGCCCGGTCCTTTGCGCTTGTCGAGAGTCGCTCCCAGTCGCCGAGCGGCGCGGTGCCCTTGATGGGCTCACTCTCGGCAACCCCGTTGGAAACGCGTACAAGCCGCTCCGGCGATGCAGACACGACAACCCCCTCGGGCATGCCGACGTAGGCGCGATGTGACGATGGCCCTGCGGCTGCCCACAGTCGCGTCGCGAATGCGACGGGGGAGTCGGTCCATGGCGCGCTGAGTCGCTGCGTCAGGTTGACCTGGTAGCAGTCGCCCGCGCGGATCAGCGTGCGTGTCCGGGAGACGCGGTCACGGTACGCAGCAGCATCCAGTGAAGTGGTGACGGCGGTCGGTGTGTGAGGCCCTGACGGCGGCTGGTCTGCCAGCCGCGCCACATCGGCGAGTTCGCGCAGCGCAGATTCGGGCCCGATGCCGGCGAGCGTGCAGCCGCCATACGGATCGAAGATCGCGACGGTCTCGTAACGGCCCAATGCGGCGAGCGGGGGACCGCCCGGATCGCGTCGCGGCGGCGGCAGGCGCTCGATCGTGCCGCCCAGGTCGTAGCCGAGTAGCCCGATCCATCCTCCCGCGGCGGCTTCCGGACCCAGCGAACGCCGGGCACACGCGGTGGTGACGGCGTCCCACACGGCGGCTCCCGTCACGACCTCCGCGGGGTCGCATGCGACGATGACATGGCCCGAAAATGGCGCCAGGACCGGGCGATCGCGCGCGGCCAGCGCGGCCAGGAGCGCCTCGGGGCGGGGGGCGCTGTCGAGGGGCAGGCGGTGGATGGCCGGGCGTGCAGAGATCACCTGTGGAGAGCATGCCGGACCACGTATGGTGCAGGGGTGGAGTCGGGCCGGTATCTGATCCTTTTCTATGACTACGTCGCCGACATCATGGCCCGTCGGGGCGAGTACCGACCGGCGCATCTCGCTTACGTCGGGGAGTACAAGCAGGACAACCGGGTGGTCGCGGGCGGCGCCCTGGGTGACCCGCCGACAGGCGCGGCCATCGTGTTCCGTACCGAGTCCGAGGACGAGGTCGCGGCGTTTGTCCAGGCCGATCCGTACTTCGCCGCCGGCCTGATCACGTCGTGGCGCGTCGTTCCGTGGACCGTCGTCACTTGATGGTTGCCGCGTGACCCGTACCGGATTCGTCGGCCGCGACGGTCTTGGCGCGTATGACCTCGGTGACGATCATCCGCTGTCGCCGACCACGCGTGGGCTTGCGGTCGACCTGATCCGCGCGTACGGAATGCTGGATCGTCCGGACGTCGTCGAAATCGAGCACGTCCCCGCCACCGATGCGCAGATCGAGGCGGTGCATGCGCCGGCCTACGTCGCCGCCGTCAAGCGCTACAGCGCTGACCCCGACCTGGCGGCCGCCTGGGAGGCGTCCAACTGGGGGCTGGCGGCGGGTGGTGACACACCTGCGTTTCGCGGGATGCACGAAGCCGCCGCAGACATCTGCGGTGCGTCTCTCACGGCGGCCTTGGCGGTGTGGAACGGCGATGTCGAGCAGGTGTACTGCCCGGGTGGCGGCCTACATCACGCGTTTGCCAACCGGGCGGCGGGGTTCTGCACCTACAACGATCCCGCCGTGGCAATCCAGGCGCTCCTGGAAGCAGGCGCCGAGCGGGTCGCGTACATCGACGTCGACGTCCACCACGGTGACGGCACACAGTGGATCTTCTACGACGACCCACGGGTGCTGACGTGCTCGGTACACGAGAGCGGCAAGTTCTTGTTCCCCGGCACCGGCGGGCTGGATGAGCGTGGCACCGGCGACGGCTTGGGGTACTCGATCAACATCCCACTGCCGGCGCTGGCAGGCGAGGCACCCTATCTGCGGGCCGTCAACGACGTCATCGCGCCGGCCGTGCGCGCGTTTCGCCCCGACATCGTCGTGACCCAGAACGGGGTGGATCCCCACCACGCCGACCCGCTGGCGCACCTGCAGGTCACGATGGACGCATTTCCGCTCCTCTGGCGTTCGCTCCATGACCTGGCGTTCGACGCCGCGGGCGGCAAGTGGGTGGCCTTGGGCGGCGGCGGCTACAACGTGGACGTGCTGCCGCGCGCATGGGCCATGCTGTTCGCCGAGTTGGTCGGCGAGGACCTCGCAAACGACCTGCCCCCGGAGTGGCTCGAGCGGGCACAGGCGCGCTTGGGCCGCGACCTGACCCCCGGCCTGCGTGACGATCCCGGCCCGCAGCTTCCTCCCGAGCACCGCGCCCCCGCCGACGCCGAAGGCGAGCGCGTTGTCGACGAGGCCAGGGCGATGTTCACGACGCGGGCGTAGTGCCCCGGCCCCCTCAAGGCGGGTTCACCTCGTATCCGGGCGGTGAGATCCCTCAGACGCTCGTCGTCGAGGCATTCGGACGGCTCCTGCCGGACATGAGCATGCCCGGCCCTCCGAACGGCGAGGAGGACCTCTACAGCGTGTTCAACGCGCGCGCGGAGTTGATGGGGTGGTCCAGCACGGGAACCCGACGGCGCTCGACGCTGTGGGGGATGAACGATGCAGAGCTGACCCCGGGGAGCGACACAGCCCGGATCGGATGGGTGCAGGTCGGGCTGGACCCTGGTGTCGAGCCGGTCGTGGCGTTGCCGGCGTTGGTTCAGTGCTTGGATGACGCGCTCCGGCGCTTCGGCGTCGTCGAGCTGACCGGGCTGCAGGTGACCGGAACAGACCTGTCGAGCAGTGGCTCCTGCCCCAGCCTTGGCTCAGCGCTCAATTGGTTCAACGTGGTCCCGAACGCGAGATCAGGTGCGCTCATCGTCATCGAGGACGAATCGCTCGTTGACCGTGCCGCGGCCGAGCTCGTTGCCCGCCTTGAGTGGCTGAACACCGGACCGTTCGTGTTCGGACTGCAGGTGGGCGTGCCTGACCGGCACTCGGGCGAGGCGCCGGGTGACGTCGCCCCATCCCCTGGGCGTCTCGGTGTGTCGGTCACGCTCCCTGAGTGGACGGCGGCGGCTGCGGCGTGGGCGTTGGCGACTGTCATCGACACAACGGGCACCGGTGGGTCAGATCGCCGTGCCCTGACCGCTCGCGTGGAGGTCACAGATCACACGCCATGATGTGACGATGCGCGCCGCCGCGGCCGTGAGCGCTGCGAAGGCTCTGACTACGCGAACGCCACCCAGGTGCGGCGGGCGAGCGTGTCCAGCGTCGTGACGAGGATGCCCCGCTGCGAGACCGTGTAGAGGCTGCCGCGGGCGACCATGGATCGCCGGATCGAGGCATCCTGCCCTGACGCCGCCGGGTGCTGCAGGCGCCCGAGCTCGTCGACGCCGGTAGGGGCGGCGCGCAGCGCAACGGCGCCCGCGAACCAGCCGCCGTCAGGTGCCCTGACCCCGTTGAGCGGGCCCTGCAGCGGCAACACGACGAGCCCAGTGGGCGGCCAGAACAGAAACGCATGGTGATCCCACTCGGCCTCGCTCCATGCTCGGCCGAGGGAGTGGTGCTGGACGCGACGTGGGTTTCGCGGGTCGCTGACGTCGAAGATCGAGACCTGCGCGCCGCTGACTCGGCCGGTGGCGTCGGCGTCCTGCCCGACGCCGAGCAAGAGGCCCGGCCCGATCGGGTGGAGGTAGGACGAATAGCCGGGGATCTCGAGCTCTCCGACCACGCGCGGCCGGGTCGGCTCGGACAGGTCGAGCACGTGCAGCGGGTCCACCCGGCGGAACGTGACCACGTAGCCCTCGTCGCCGACGAACCGCACCGCGTACACCTGCTCGCCGCGGCCGATGCCGCCGACGCGCCCGACGGAGATCAGTGCTCCGGCCGCCTCGTCCAGCACGGTCACGAAGCTCTGACTGGTATCCCCGACGGAGTTCCATGGCGGCAGCTCGGTGCTTGCGACCCGCAGGTTGCCGCGCTGCTCGGACATCGACCACTGCCGGTGCAGGAATCCGGGCACTGACCCGCTCGCCCGGTAGCGGGTGCGCACCGGGTCACGGGTATCGAACTTGTGGATCACGGTGTGCGGACCGATGGCCGGGGAGCCCGTCTGCTCGGCCGGCGCGAACCACCGGGTCGTCGTGACATACATGCCGGACGCCGAGGCGTACACGACCTCGCCGTCGCTTACGATGGCGTCGGCATCCCGCGCGTCCAGCCCGCGGCTCAGGTCCAGTGTCAGGATCGAAAGGAGCCCGAGTCCGGAGAACCGGGCGGGCAGGCGGATCGCGGCGCAGTCGAGCAGGGGACGGGTGACCGTGGCCCCGGCGCGGGTCAGCGCTGCAGTCGGGAGCCACTCTGTTGCCGTCGCGCGCTCGACGACGGCCCGGTTGGCGGCGGTCGCCTGCGCCTCGCCTCCCGCGGCGGTCGGGTTGGTGAACTCGAGTCCGGCGCCGAGTCGTGACGAGAGCACGATTCGCGCCGTCCCGCCGGTCAGTCGCGCATCGACGAGCGAGCTGTCGGAGAGCGTCAGGCTCGCCTCGACGGCCATCGACGCAGGGTTCGAGACGTCGACCTCGGTCAGCACGACGTCGGGACGTGTGGGCAGGAGGGCCGGCGCTCCGAGCGGCACTGGGGTTCCGGGACCGCCCGGGGGGACCGCATCGGGCGGAGTCTGGCGTCGGCCGAGGACCAGAAGACGTTTGCCGGCGAGTAGGAGCGAGTCCATCTCGATCCCGTCGATCGAGAGCGTCCCGGCCAGTTTGGTCGAAGCGCCGTCGAGTCGGATCGCGCGGAGGATTCCGTCGGCGACGGTGAACATCGTGCGTCCGTTGCTCTTGACGATGTCGGGCTCATCGACATCGTCCTCTTGCACGTTGGTCGGCGAGTAGTCGACACCGGCGACGGGCGCTGCGGCGGGCGCGGTCGCCGGGACCACAGCCACCCCTCCGCGGAGCACCAAGGGCTGGTCGCCGTCGCGTCCGAACGGCCCGACGGAGTCCAACGTCCGCGGCCGCACATACGCGAGGAACGGGTCACAGGTCGGGAAGGCATGCAGTCGATGCTTCTTCGCCGCACGGATGAGCTGTGGCTTGGTCGGGCGCTGGGTGGCGGCCGCGGCGGCGAGCGTCGTCGTTCCGAGCAGAGCGACCGTGGTCAGTGCGATCAAGCACCTCAGTCGAACCGGCGCAGCCCCATCAAGATCGACGAAGAGCCTCATCCACCGGCACGGTAGCAGAGGAGTTCGCCGCGACCGCCGCGCTCGCCGGGGGTGTCACATCACGTCGTGGGAGGGTTTGGCGCACTCCCGCGACGGCCAGGAACGGGTCACGTGCAGGGACGTCGTCCCGTGCGCCTCGCTGTCACAAACGGGCGTGCGAGGCATCGCCGCCGTCCCGCGCCACGGCTTTCCCGGACCCCTGGATTGCTCCACGCTCCGCCTGCCTTGGGGGCGAAATAGCCATTCGGCCGAAATCGGAACGGTCATTCGTGTCGTTCCCGGTGCGTCTGGCGACACACATTCGACACATGTACGTGGAGATCTGTCACACATTCGTGAGTCCGCGGCCGCGTCAGAGCGGTGGGGCCACAGGCGAACGCCGCGGGGAGTCGGGCGACGGCGACACCGATGTGGGCGTGACGTCCCGATCGTGCGCGGACCCCAAGTGGGGGCACCGGGTGCATCATCTGACCCATCGCGTCCGGGTGGTATTCGAGGAGCATCGAGGGGAGGGCGTTACGGTGCCGACGGGAGAGCGCGCACTCGGCGCAGCGGGGGATCGGTCGCGGCCCTGCCACTCCGAGTCGCGACTGCACCGGGTGAGGGTGCCGCTCTCCCGGCGAAGCTGTGCTACTTGTCGCGGATGGCCGCGAGGACGGCCTGCTGGATCTCGGGGGTGATGTCGGCGATACCGTGCTCCTCGTGGGCGTGCGCGCCAGCCGCCTTGATGATGTCCTCGATCGTCTCGCCCTCGAAAACGGCCCCGCAGCCGTCCATGATGTCCCCACAGCGAAGCTCTTTCATTGCGAACTCCTCGTCGTTTGGAGGTAGGTGCGACGCGAACGCGCCACCCCGGCGACGCTACCCGATGGCCCTTACGAAAGGATGACGCGACGAACGTCGGTCGATGGGGATGGGACCGGGATGACGGGTGAATGCGGCGGACGAACTACCGTGTGAGGAGCGCGCACGCCCGGTTCAGTGCGCGCTCGAAGGGTTTGTCATGTCCGCGGATTTCCAACTCGCCGGCAAGGAGTTCGGTGCGGTTGGTGGGCGGAATCGGAAGTACACGGGGTCCGCCGATCGCGGTTCGCATCGTGACGGTCGACGGGCGGTCCTCGCGGGCGAGCTCGAGGACGCACTCATCGGCGGCCAGGAGCGTCACGCCTCGGATGTCGTCGTCGCCGCGGGCCTCGGCGAATCGCACCGCGATGTGTTCGCCCACGATGTCCAGCAACCAGCCCGCCAGGAGCAGCGCTTCGAGCGTCGGCTCCCCTGCGCGTGTCGTGATCCTTGCGGTCGCCACACCGACACGGAGGCGGCGTAGCGCCTCCCCACGGAGCGACGTCGCCATGATCTGCCGCCACGGCGTCAGGACAGCCCAGGCGAGGTCCGTCACCGGTGTCGGTGAGGATGCGGTCACGGCCGTAAGGCACTCCAACGCCGCGCGACCGCGAAGCGCGCGGCCGGTTTCGGTGACCAGACGATCCGAGATGCGAAGGAGGTCGACGAACGCGGGGGACGACGGGTCGGGCGCGGTCGGCCACCAGAGGAACGTCGGAAGCTGCGAACGCAGGAGTGAGATGACCGCGCTTCCTGCGTGGGTAGCGATTGCCCCGCGCAAGTGCAGGATGATCTGCTCGACGACCAACGTGCGATCGCTGCCTCGGCGTGCCCTCGACATGACTTCGGCCCGCGCATCGATGCGGTCGGCGCCGTCGGTCGGCACGACGATCACGACGCGCGACGGATGGTAGTCGCGAAGCGCGTCGGCGATGGCTTCGACGTCGCGTGCCGAGGGCTCGTCGGGGGCGAATGCGACCAGGTTCATCACGCTCGTCAGCGTCGAGGAAAGGTCGTCGCCCGACTCTGCGCGAAGCTCCCGAAGGGCACTGGCGACCTCGGCGATGCGGACGCCCTGGCCAGTCCAAGCGGCGGTGGCTACAAGCGCCGCCACACACGCCCTTCCCTGGCAAGGAGTTCGTCAGCCTGCGCCGGACCCCATGAGCCGGCCTCGTACAGCGCGAGCCTTTCGTCATCATGCTTCCACCGCTCGACCAAGGGATCCATGATCTCCCACGCGCGCTCGACCTCGTCCCAGCGGATGAACAGCGTGGCGTCGCCCAGCAGGCAATCGAGCAGAAGGCGTTCGTACGCATCCGGTGACGAGCGCAGGAACGACGTTCCGTACGCGAAGTCCATGTTGACGGGGCGCAGGTCGATCTGTGGACCAGGCACCTTTGCCACGAACGTCAGCGACGCGCCCTCATCCGGCTGGATCCGCATCGCCAGAAGGTTGGGATCGAGTGCCTGCACCGCGGTCGACGCAAACGGCAGGTGCGGTGCGGGTTTGAACTGGATTGCGACCTCGGTCGCGCGGCGGGGCAAGCGCTTGCCGGTGCGAAGGTAAAAGGGCGTTCCGGCCCAGCGCCAGTTGTCGATCTCGAGCCGCATGGACACGTATGTCTCGGTGTGCGACGCGGGGTCGACGCCCTGTTCTTGTCGGTAGGCAGACACCTTCTCTGCGCCGACCCAACCCTCGGTGTACTGGCCGCGCAGCGCCCATTGATCGGTCGTGTCGCGGTCGAACGGACGGATGGCCCGCAGCACCTTGACCTTTTCGTCGCGCACCTCGCGCGAGTCGAACCGTGCCGGAGGCTCCATCGCGACGATGGCGAGCACCTGCATCAGATGGTTCTGGACGATGTCGCGCAGCGCGCCGTTCTGGTCGTAGTAGCCCCCACGACGTTCGACGCCGATGTCCTCGGAAACCGTGATCTGCACGTGATCGACGTAGCGCCGGTTCCAGATGGGCTCGAAGATCGCGTTGCCGAATCGAAAGACGAGCAGGTTCTGCACCGTCTCCTTGCCCAGGTAGTGGTCGATGCGGAACACCTGCCGCTCGCGAAAGGTCTGGCCGAGCTGATCGTTGAGCGTCCGGGCGCTTGCCAGGTCGGCGCCGAACGGCTTCTCGACCACGATGCGCGCAAACTTGCCGTCCCGCTCGTCCGCGAGGCCGGCCCCACCCAGGTTCATGGCGATGAGCGGGAAGAACTCGGGCGCCGTGGCCAGATAGTAGAGCCGGTTGCCCGCGGTACCCATCGTCGCGTCGAGCTCGGCCAGCAGGGTGGCGAGTCGTGCGAATGCGGTTGCGTCGTCGAAGCCCGCCGACATGTAGCGAAGCCGCGCGGCAAACCCGTTCCAGACCGACTCGTCGGTGACTTCGACGCGGCTGTGTGCGTCGATACCGGCGCGAATATTCGCCCGGAACTCGTCGTCGGTCATCTCGGTGCGGGCGAAGCCGACGATCGCCGTCTCGGGCGGCAACAGGCGCTGATGGGCCAGGTTGAACAGGGCCGGCCCCAACTTGCGTTTGGTCAGGTCGCCTGATGCCCCGAAGATTACGATGACCGCTGATGGCGGGGTCCGGGTGAGTCGTGACTCGATCCCGAGCGCGCCGTTCGTGTCGGGCGGGCTCATACGGATCGGCGCCCGCAACCGCTATGTCTCACGTTCAAGTTGAGCATGAGACATAAGCCCCAGGCCGGGTGGCCATCATTCGTCATCGCCGAAGAACGATGCCGCCACATCTGCCATCGCCTCCGCCGTGATCCCGTAGTGCTCCATCAGTTCCGGACCGGGTGCGGAGGCACCGAACGTGTCGATCCCGATGACTGCGTCCGCCCATCGCTCCCATCCGAGAGTGGAGGCGGCCTCCATCGCGAGGCGCGGAGGTCCTTCGGGGAGCACCGAGTCCATGTACTCGGGCTCCTGCTCGTCGAACAGCTCCCAGGAGGGCATGCTGACGACGCGCGCGCTTATGTCCTGCCCGGCCAAGATGTTTCGTGCGGCGACGGCGGCCGACACCTCGGATCCGGTGGCGATCAGAACGCAATCGGTGCCGTCTGCCACGACGTACGCGCCGCGGGCCACGTCCGCGGGCCCATCAAGCGTCGGAAGCCCCTGCCGGGTCAGCACCAACACGGTGGGCCCGTCGGTGCGCTCGATCGCGACGCGCCACGCGGCCGCGGTTTCGTTGCCATCGGCGGGACGGATCGTCACCACGTTGGGAATGGCGCGCAGCGCCGCCAGGTGCTCCACCGGTTGGTGGGTGGGGCCGTCCTCGCCCAGGGCGATCGAGTCGTGTGTGAACACGAAGATGGAGGGGATTTCCATCAGGGCGGCCAGACGGATGGTGTTCTTCATGTAGTCGAAGAACATCAGGAACGTCGATGCCACCGGGCGGAGCCCGCCGTGCAGCGTCAGGGCGTTGGTGATCGCGCCCATCGCGTGTTCGCGCACCCCGTAGTACAGGTTGCGTCCGGCAAAGTTTCCGGCCGAGACCACGCCCAGCTTCTTGAGGTCCGTGGAGGTCGAGCTGGAGAGATCGGCGGCCCCCTGTACGAGTTCGGGCATTCGCGCGGCGATTGCGTTGATCACCTTGGCGCCGGCCGCCCGTGTCGCAGGTGCGTCGTCGGGACCGAACGCGGGCACTTCGGCGTCCCATCCGTCGGGCAGCTCACCTGCAGTCGCCCGCTCGAACTCGCCTGCAAGGTCGGGGTGGGCGCTGCGGTAGGCGGCAAAGCATTCGTGCCATGCACCCGCCAAGTCGTTGCCGCGCTCGACCATGTGCGGGGCCCAAGCCGCCACCTCGTCGGGCACCAGGAAATGCGCGTCTTCGGGCCATCCGTATGCGCGCTTCGTGGCGATCGTCTCTTCCGGGCCCAGTGCTGCACCGTGCGAGGTGTGGCTGTCCTGCTTGTTGGGCGAGCCGAAGCCAATGTGGGTGGTGCAGACGATGAGCGTGGGGCGACCGTCTGACGTCTGTGCGGTCGCGAGTGCCGCGTCGATCTGGCCCAGGTCGTTGCCGTCGTCGATGTGCAGCACGCGCCAGCCGTACGCGCCGAACCGCATGGCGACATCGTCGCTGAAGCTCAGTTCGGTCGGTCCGTCGAGCGAGATGCCGTTGTTGTCATAGATCGCGATCAGCTTGCCGAGCTTCAGATGTCCCGCGATCGAGGCGGCCTCGTGTGAGATGCCCTCCATCAGGTCGCCATCCGAGCAGATGCACCAGGTGCGGTGGTCAACGATCTCGTGACCGGGCTGGTTGTATCGCGCTGCCAAAAGTTCCTCGGCGAGCGCAAAGCCCACGGCGTTGCCGAACCCCTGGCCCAGCGGGCCCGTCGTGGCCTCGACGCCGTCGGTCAGCCCGTACTCCGGGTGCCCGGGCGTGCGGCTTTCCCACTGACGAAATCGCTTGAGTTCGTCGAGTGGAAGGTCATAGCCGGTCAGATGTAGCAACGCGTAGAGCAGCATCGATGCATGCCCCGCCGATAGGACAAACCGGTCGCGGTCGGCCCACGACGGGTCGTCCGGAGCATGCCGCAGTCCAGTGGTGTAGAGCTGCCACCCGACGGGGGCGAGCCCCATCGGGGCTCCGGGGTGTCCGCTCCCGGCCTGTTCGATCGCGTCGATTGCCAGGGTGCGAACTGTGGTGATGCAGAGCTCGGGGGGAGCGAGCGTGGTGGACATGTGCCTCCTTCACGGGAACGTGGGCGAGTCTACCCATGACGATGCGGTGGGTTGGACGCGGCGGCAGGGTTGCAATGTGGTGTCACTGGCCCCATGTCGGGGGTGTGCCCGCCGAAAGCACGCTACCGTCACTCCATGAGCGAAATACGAATGACTGATCCTCGCGCGATGTCGCGAAGCAAGCGCGTCGCCCTGATCGCCCACGACAACCGCAAGGCGGACATGCTCGACTGGGCGCGGTTCAACCGCGGAACGTTGAGCCGCCACGAGCTGTACGCGACCGGAACGACCGGCGGGACAATCGCGTCGGAGTTGGGGCTCCTGGTACACCGCTACCTCAGCGGTCCGCTCGGCGGTGACCAGCAGATCGGGGCTGCGATCGCAGAAGGGCGCATCGACTTCGTCGTATTCTTCTGGGATCCGCTCGAGCCGCATCCGCATGACGTCGACGTCAAGGCGCTCCTGCGAATCGCCGTCGTCTACAACGTGCCGATCGCCTGTAACCGCGCAACCGCCGACTTCATCTTGTCGAGCCCGTTGATGGGCGACGAGTACGTACGCAGCGTCGCCGCCTGATCATTGCGGCCGAGTGGTCTCGGGTCCGATCCGGCCCCGGATCAGCGGCAACACGTCGTCGGGGTCCGGATACCGGCCGAGCATCCGCTTTTCGAACATCAACTCACCATCGACGTGGACGTCGAACACGCCGCCGGTGCCGGCGATCACGTCGACGGATTCGAGGTTCGCGCCCCATCCCGTCAGCAGCCGCGCCACCAGACCGGCGGCGTTCGGAGCGGCCCCTCAAGGAACGCAGTACTCGATCCGGATCCGGTGCGTCGGGTTGATCGCCATGCGATGGTTCTACCAGATCCCGCAAGCCCCAGCCCACTGCCAGGCGTGCCTGGGCATCGGTTAAGGTTTGGTAAACAGTGTCAGACACGAATGTACCGAGAACCGTTTGCCCAGGCGGGATGCCGGGGCGCGAAATGACCCTTCCGTACAACGGCGCCGGAGGGGGCGTCGAGGGTGATCGATACCATCGGGCCGTGTCTTGGAGGCCGCCGCTTTGCGCCTGATCGTCGCCCGCTGCGAGGTGGTCTACGGCGGGCGTGTCACGTCCATCCTGCCGATGGCGCTGCGCCTGATCATGGTCAAAGCCGACGGGTCGATCATGGTCCACTCGGACGCCGGGGGCTTCAAGCCACAGAACTGGATGACGCCGCCGACGCGGATCGAGGAGCGCGACGGCGTGATCATCGTCGCCAAGGGCTCGGGCACGCGGCAGGAGACGCTCGAGATCCGCATCGAGCAGGTCGTCTCGGACACCGCGCACGACTTGGGCGAAGCTGCGCGGCTCGAGAAGGACGGGGTCGAGCGCGACCTGCAGCAGGCTCTGGCCGCAGCGCCCGAGGTGTTGGGGAAGGGACTCCGGCTGGTGCGCCGGGAGTACGCCACGCCGATCGGGCCGGTCGACCTTTTGTGTACGGACGACACGGGGTTCGTCGCCGTCGAGGTCAAGCGCGTCGTGACCATCGACGCGGTGGAACAACTCAGTCGCTACCTGGAGTACATCCGGACCGAACCCGGGATGACCGCGTGTCGCGGGATCGTGGCCGGCGAATCGGTTAAGCCGCAGGCACGTACGCTCGCCCGCTCGCGGGGTTTCGACACGGCGACGGTCAACCTGGCCGAGCTCCGTGGTCT
>JANMDV010000182.1:0-2946 GCA_031376485.1 Actinomycetota bacterium | reverse complement strand
GTGAAGCTGACGACGCGGTCCGGCCTCGGCGCCGACGCGAGGTTGAGGGACCTCCAGAACCGTCTCGGGTTTACGGTCGCCCTCGCTCGGCAAGCAACTGAGCGCAACGCGGATATCCGGAGCCGCGTGGACGCTCTGACTCGATTCGAGGAAGCGCTCGAGCCGAGTCGTCTTGCCCGCGAGGAGACCTTCGGCCAACCGCACGCAAGCGAGCGGCTGCGAGCGTGGCTTCGCGAGGAGCTGCTTCTCCTGCGCTCGTCGATCTGACCCCGCGAGGCTTCAAGCACCTTCGGCTTCGTGCCTTCGAGGTTCACGACCTCGTGCTCGCGAAGCTCGGTCGGAACGGCCCTCGCGATCGGGCGGACGTCGAGTTTCTCGATCTTCTTCATCACTCCCGGTCGACCTGGTCCGCGACACTTCTCGCGCTGGTCCCATTTGGCCGCGACGAGCGTCCGATGCCAGGCGAGGATCGTATCCGGGGTGACGACACTGGCGAGGAGCGCCTCTCTGCCGACCGCACCTCCTGGCGTCACCTCAAGAGTCGCGCGGCCCCGATGCCGATCACGGACACCGCACCGGTCAGCAGCGCACCCCACCCAAGGTCGATGACGGTGACGACGACGGGCCAGTCACGTATCAGCGCCTGATTGGTCAGGTCGTAGGTCGCGTAGGTTACGAGCCCGAAGAAGGAGCCCGTCACGAACGCGCGTCCCAGCGAGCCGCTTGCCGCCAGAGGCAGCACGACGAAGTACGTCACGCCCGCTGCGAACACCAGGTAGAACGAGACTGCCGCCCACCAGCGAACGTCCGGCGCCAGGAGGTACCCCAGCTTGTCGGCGTAGAACTTCTTGGCCACCGCTCCGAGCCAGATGGCGTCCAGCACGAGGATGCTGATCAGTACCGCGGCGTAGGCAACGAGTGTCTTTTGCATGCCGATAGCCTAGCCTAGACCCAAAACAAGCGTGTTGCGAAACGGCGTGAGGTCCGATGGGACCATGGTCAAGGGAGAGAAACGTGCACCCCGGAGCGCCCCGCGCTCTGCTCTCTCGCCTCGCTGTCCCTCGGTCCGACCGTCCTCCGCTTCGTCATCGAGTCGATTGCCACCATCCGGGCCTACCTATCCCGGTCTTTGAAAGGTCAAGACGCTCAGCATCGCAGGCGGCCGTGAAGCTGATCTACTCCGCGCAGGAAGACGTGTTGCCACGGGTTCCAGGACAGGAGCCGGAAGATCACGCGTCGCCCCGTCCTCACGACCTGCGCAGGCACCCGCATGAAGGCGTTCAAGAACGTCTTGAACTCCATCCGCAGAACCGCCAGCTTCTCGCGACCGTGCTCGACGGCCCAGCGACCTCCTTCCGGCAGCAGCAACGCAAACCACGCTTTCAGTGTCCACGCCAACGACGCCATCACCATGTAGGCCCAGTTGCTGAACAGGTTGTCCACGGGCATCCGCATGGCCTGGACCCCGTTCTTCAACTGCTCCAAGAGGTTCTCCTGGTTGCATCGACCGTTGGCCAGGAAGACGATCTCCTCCGCCGGCGTCTTGCGATCGTTCGTGATGTAGAAGAAGTACCGGATCTCGTCGAAGAGACGGCAGGCACCCTTCTCCACCGTGATGTTCTTCCGCACCACGACCATGCGGTAGGCCTTCTTGCAGGCCACCGGAGTGTACGGGAATTCCGCCACGTCCTCGGACCGCAGCCGCAGGTTCGTGAACTCGTGCTCGATGACCTTGACGTCCTTCACGTTGTCGGGACGACGACGCAGCTCGGTGCGCACCTCGTACTTCTCCCGACGAACCAGACGCGTCCAATCCTTGTCCTGCAAGGCATCCGCACGCTCGATCAGGTTGTGTCGGGCATCGCACCCGAACACAAATCGAATCGCCTTCGCGTCCCAACCGTCGAGATGCGTCGTCTGCGTGAAGTCCGTGTCACCGCGGAAAGTGATCCGGCGAAAGCCCGCGCGTCGGCACAGCTCGGACGCCTGATCCAGCCGTTCGGCTGCTCCCTCGTAGGACGGACGATTGCCACTTCGATTGACGAGGTAGAGCGGTTCTCCCGTGTTGGCCAGCGAAACCACCAACGGGTGGTAACCCCACACTCCCTTGTGGGAGATGTCCATGCCCTCCTTGCATTCGCCCGTGGTCTCCGCCAACGTTCCGTCCGCGTCGATCATTGCCTCACGGAAGAAACCCGCAGGCTGCCCTTGCCACACGTGCACTCGGCGCTCGTTGATCGCCGTCATCAACGTCTCGATGCTCGCCTTGGTCTCGAACCGACGGCAGAAGTCACCGGCCGTCGTCGGGTCAGGAATGCGCTGCGCACCGAGCGCGTCCAGGTACACCTCGTTCTGGCGCCGGAGCTCGATGTCCTGCAGGCAAGTCCCGCCGCACAGGATGTTGTAAGCAATCCCGAGCACGTGATCCGACTCGTGGTACGGAAGGTGCACCTTCAGCACGTGGACACGACGGTCGATCTCCTCGATCAGGCCCGTGTGTCGGGCCAGCCGGTGCATCGCCCCGATCCCGCCAGTGTCCAGGCCCCGCGTTCGATCGCTCAAGTCGTAGTGGACGTTGCTTGCCTTGTACATCGGTTCCGGCTGCTCTCGCCACCGAATGTCTCGAAGCCGGTGTTGGATTCTCCGCTTGCGATTGATCAGATTCTGTCGTCTACTTGTGCTCACTCGAAATGCCCTCCGCGTGTCAAAGTTCGTTGTCTCGACAACGCGAAGTTTGCCACGACTGGACGGGCATTTCGAGTGAATTCGACCACTCGTGATCTCTCGAATCACGCTTGTTCAAGGCCTAGCGGAAATTGAAAATCAATAGGGGTCTGACCCCTTATAATCTTCGCGGGGGCACGAGGTGACTCATGAATGAGCGGGTGCTGGGCTGGATGGGCGTGGTGGGGCTCGTCGCCTGTGCTTCGGTGAGCGCGGGAGACA
>JANMDV010000181.1:0-12894 GCA_031376485.1 Actinomycetota bacterium | reverse complement strand
CCAGTAGCGACGAGGCTCGGCGACACCGTCTCACTCGGTTTTGCTTCGGAAATAGCCGTCCTGCGGTTCGTATTTCCAGCCGCCGGGGGCGAGCCCCGCTCCGGGCCGTTTCGCTCGCCATCCGGCCCAGCAGTTATTTTTACGCAAACCCTAAGGGCCCGTGTCATGAAGCGGTCGTGAACAATCCACCCGCAGGCGGCGTCGAATAGCAGGACGCCGGCCACGTCGATCGCTACCTCAGATCGACACTGCCGAACGCGCCCGCGGTTGCCCAGACGCACGAGGAGGTCGTTCGTGAGTTGATCCGACCCCACGTCAGACGGGTGCTCGACATCGGATGTGGCGACGGTCGGCTGCTCGCCATCGCGCTTGCCGAGTCCCCGACGGCGACCGGCGTTGGCGTCGATTTCTCGGAACCGATGCTCGGCCTGGCTCGCCGACGATTCGATGGAGGCGACCGCGTGTGCCTTGTCCCACACGACCTGGCCGAGCCATTACCTGACGTCGGTACGTTCGATCTGGTCGTGTCCGGATTCGCGATCCACCACCTGGAGGACGCCCGGAAACGCTCCCTCTTTGCCGAGGTACTGGACATCTTGAAGCCGGGTGCCTCCTTCGTCAACGTGGAACACGTCAGCTCGGCGACCCCGTGTCTGCACGCCGATTGGATACGGGCGCTCGGAATCGAGGCCGAGGATCCATCCAACCGGTGCGCACCGGTCGAAACCCAGCTCACCTGGATGCGCGACCTTGGGTTCGCAGACGTTGACTGCCTCTGGAAGTGGCGAGAGCTGGCGCTCCTTGTGGGCTCTCGGGCCGCGTGATCCAGCATTCCACCCCGCGGCGCGTCAGGTTGCGGTGCCTCCCTCACGGGTGATGCCGGTCACGTCCGCCGCGTGCTCGAGATCTGACGCGAATCGGTCGAGCATGCCGAGATGGTAAAGACCGTTGAGGTGGTTCTTCTCCCAAAGTGCGTAGATCTTTCGGAGGTCGCTTTTCCTTCCCAGCCAACCGATGCCGTCGACGACTGCGAACACGTACTGGTTCGGCTGCCGCACGTCGAGCATCGCCGTGATCTCCGTCACCGCGTCTCCGAGCTTGCTCCCGGTCGAGTCGAACCCCTTCGCCGCGACGACGATCCTTGCGTCTGCCGCACCCGCCGGCACCGCCGCGTCACACGGCGCATCCTGCCCACCCCGCCCGATGAATCGGGTCCGAAGCGCGTGGGGCAACCCAAGTCTGACGAGCACGGCTTCAATCGCATCCTCAACCGACCGACCGCGAGCCTGACCGGCGCCGGCCGTCCTGCGGCCACTCGCGCTCGCGACCAGTACGTCTGCATACGTGAACACCTCGTGACGCTGCGCCTCAAGTTGAGCGAGGAGACCGTAGTCGGTATCGAGCACGTCAACGACCTCGTGTGGACGGAGTCGACCAACCTTGATCCAACTCGCGCTTCCGAGCCGATGTTGCAGGATGCGTTTCAAACGCTCCTGCCCCAGCCCGACTGCCAGGCCAAGCACAGGGACGCACGCTGGCTGCCCCCGAATGAGATCGGCAACGGACTGTCTCGAGATCACGGGAAGATCGACGAGTGCCTGCACGGCTTCTCTGATCTCAAGTTCGTGGGCCGGGTCCGAAGCGCTGTCGCGGCCAAGCTGCCGAAGACCCTTGCAGTAGTTCTCGAAGTCGGCGCTGCTCACTGGCCGACGATCAGGTACTCCGTGACGACCGCTCGCTCCTTCGCGACGCCACCATGCGTGCCGAAGTGGTAGCGGTGCGGGCGTTCCAGAACCTCGACGCTCGCCTTGTACCGCTTGAGGAGTCGGCACAGCGATTCGAGATCCGGGAAGCCATTGCTTGAGTACGACAGCACGATCGTGCTTTCGGCAAACGCCTTAAAAAGCGTGTCGAACGCAACCTCCGCGTGACGGCGGTAGGAGAACGGTGTGAACCGCTTTTTCAGCTTCTTGACCTTGCTCTTGGGATGAAACTCGGCATCAACCCAGCGCGTCGAGAGGCCCTCAAGGAAGTGGTAACGCTTGATGTAGCAGTTGTCATCGGCGCGCGGCACGTAGGGCGGATCGAGATAGACAAGATCGACGTCGGCGTCCGTAATCGCGAGGGCGTCGCCGCAGGTGGCACGGTGGTCGTGGCCGTTGTGAAAAACCAGACCGTTGAACAGATCCGTCCCCTCACGAAAATGTTGCTCGAGAGTCATTCGCAGGTCTCGTCGGCCATCGTCGTAGCGCCCGATCCCGCTCACCGTGAACACCCCTCGGGGTTGTCGCTTGAGACACGCCCGGTAAAGCGCAGCGAGCGCAATCGCGCGTGTGGATGGGGAGAGGTCTTCCAGGTTGCTCCAAACAGTGTCGAGGAACCGATTATCCGCGTCGTCGAAGAAGATCCCCCGGAACGTCTCCTCGATATATCCGTCAGACGGTCCACGGCGATTGCAGAGCGCATCGACCTCGTGCTGCACGAGTGTTTCGTCGGAGTTGACGACCGTCGCAGTGGCGAGATCTGTGGTGAACCTCAGGAAGTCGTTTGCCCAGACCTGCTTCCCCATCGTCTTCAGCAGATAGGACACGCAGCCGGATCCTGAGAACGCGTCAAGTGCGCTGTCGAACTTCAGGTCGTCGAACACACTTCCCAACCACGGCAGCAACCGGTGTTTCGAGCCCATAAACCTCAGCGGCGGATAGCCCTCCGCTCTCGGGAATCGGGTCGGATCAATCGTGTGGGCTGACACTGTTGTCATTGAAGTGACTGAGTTTCGACCCGGACCGACGGCACGGCCACGCGGTTCCAGGCGCGAGCTGGAGGAGGTAGCGAACCGTGGTTCGTATCCCGTATAGCAACCCATGCTTCGGCGTCATCCTCGCGACGGGTGCCGTTTACCGTCACCCGCGCCCGCATCAAGAATTCGTTGAGAACGGCCGATAAAAGTTAAGTACGAAATCGCGGTCCCTCATCGACGGACCTCGCTGAGCGCTGTCTGGAAAGGATTCCAACCCGTGGGCGAGCGGACTTCGACCGAATGCGAACCGAAGGGCCTCGACGGCCGCCTGCTCCGGGTGGATGACCACGCCGGACAGCCGGCTCCGGACGTTCGGCCTTGGCGGAAACCCTCTCGGGTTCGAGTGTTGCGTGCTGCCCAGGCGCTGATGATCGTCGTCGCGTGCCTCTGCGGAGCGCTCATCGTCACCCAGTCCGGCCGGGCGATCCGGGGGGCCCAGGAGCGGGTCACGACCGAGCAGCAGGTCCACACCGAACTGCTCGGGATTCGCGAAAGCCTGGGACGGGCGCGGACGATGGCACTCCGCGTTCGCGCCGGCGAACTCACGACGTTCGATCCGGTGCTCGCCGCCAAGGCGGGGGTGGCGATCGTCAGTCTCTCGAGACTCGCCGGACGGCTGGCATCCGAGGATGCCGAGTTGGCTGCGCGTGCCAGGACTGCACTCTCGGAGTACACGGAACTCGCCGGGATCTACGCTCGCTATCTCCAGGTCCCGATCGGCGCGGCGGAGGGGCGGCGACTCGCACGCCTTGCACAGCCGAAGGCGGACGGGCTGGCTGACGTGCTCGATCAGTGGATCGCGCGCGAAGCCGACGAGGTCACCACACTGACGGCGGCGATGCGCACCGGCTCCCTCAGGATCGTCACCATTATGGCGTTGCTGATCGCCGCAATCGTCGCAGCGTGCGCAGCCGCATGGTTTCTCGGATCTCGCCGCCGCAGCAGGGTCCGGTCGCGTATCGAGCAAGCGGCTCGGCACGACGACGAAGCCGCGCTGCAGGATGTTCTGCGCCAGATCGCGGTCTCGATCGCGCGGGGCGATCCCGAGTCGGAGCTCACCGCGCTCGTGGCGCGCAATGCGGCTGAGCTGACAGGAGCGACAATCGCGGTAATCAGTCGGTTCGCAGATGGGCAGATCACGTCAGTCGGCTCATATGGCGGGCCTCGAGCGCTGCCTGCGATGCCCGCCGCAGATGGAGACGGAGCCCTCGCCCAGGTCGCCCGCACGGGACGGCCGGCCAGGGTGGACCGCTTCATCGACCTCGACAGTGCCGATCCCGCGAGGATCGGCGCCCTGGCGCTTGGAATGAGGAGCGGCGTCGCCGCTCCGATCACTACGGACGATGGCCTCTGGGGCGCAATCCTCGTGCTCGCGCCGCGCAACATCACAATCACACACCGCGCGGAGCACAGGTTGGTGCGCCTCGCGGAGCTCATGGCCATCTCGATCGCCAGCGCCAGGGAACGCAAGCGGCTCGAACAAGCAGCGATGACAGACTCGCTGACCGGGCTCGCAAACCATCGTGCCTTCGAACGTTTCCTGGGCGATGCGATCGACACCTCGCGCCGCAACGGAACGCCGCTCGCGCTCGCGCTACTGGACATCGATCACTTCAAGCACATCAATGACGCGCACGGGCACCTCGCAGGTGACGCGGTGCTGATCGAACTTGCCCGTCGACTCGCTTCCCAGGTTCGCGACGGCGACTTCGTCGCCCGCACCGGGGGCGAGGAGTTCGCGATCATCGTTTCGAACGCGGTGGGGACCGACGCGGTCTCCGTGGTCGACCGTATCCGTCGGGCGGCCTTCGAGGCGCCGTTCAGCGGCGTCGGACGTCTGACGGCGTCGGCGGGGGTCAGCGATCTGGACCCTCAGGCCGACGATCCGATCGAATTCCGGCGCAGAACCGACAAGGCGCTGTACTGGTCGAAAGAGACGGGGCGAGACCAAACCTCGCACTTCCAGCATGGCGTCACCGATGCCCACTCCCAAGTCTCGGGCGCGCGACAGCTCGAACGGGCGTCGCGGCTGACGACGCTCGCGGCGCTGGCACGGGCGGTCGACGCCAAGGACAGCTTCACCAGCCGCCATTCGGTGCGCGTCAGCGACCTTGCGGTCGCGATCGCCCACGAGCTGGACTGGGAACGGGGACAGATCGAATGTCTTCGCGAGGCGGCGATCCTCCACGACGTCGGCAAGATCGGCGTCCCGGACGCGGTGCTCCTCAAGCCGGGTCAACTTACCGAAGAGGAGTTCCGCGAGATCGAACGCCACCCCGGAATCGGCGCCGAGATCGCGCGTGACGTCCTGTCACAGGAGCAGGTCAGTTGGATCCGCCATCACCACGAGCGGATCGACGGGTCCGGATACCCGGATCGCATCGCCGGCGACCGAATCCCGGACGGCGCACGCATCCTGGCAGCCGCGGACGGGTGGGATGCCATGACCGGCGCCCGCCAGTATCGCGACGGACGGACACCTGAGGAGGCGCTGCAGGAGCTTCGACGTTGCGCGGGAACCCAGTGGTGCCCGACGGTGGTCGATGCCCTTGTCCGGGTCCTCTCACGACGCGAGGTGAGAAGCGATGTCGCCGACGTCCTGTCCTCGAAACTCCTCGTGACCCTGACTGACTGACCTCTGGTCGTCGACATCGCTTCGCCTGGATGCATCGTCGATAGTGGATGCGGGGCGTGCTGGCGCCGAGTCAGTGGACGGGCGTGGCCGCCCCGCGGTTCGTGTTTCCAGCCGCCGGGGGCGAGCCCCGCTCCGGGCCGTTTCGCTCGCCATCCGGCACAGCAGTTACTTCCTGACGAGCCGTTACCGCGCCTTGTTGCCGCGCGCGATCTTGCGCAAGTCGAGTGCCTTCGTCAGGACGGCCTCGTCGACGCCGTGCTCGCGGGCGATCTCGCGCACCGGGCGGCCGGTCGCGGTCGCCTCCTTGACGATGACCGCCGCCGCGTCATAGCCGATTACGGGATTGAGCACGGTGGCGACCTGGAGGTTCGACTCGGCGTGCCGCTCGCAGCCGGCCAGGTTCGCCTCAAGTCCGTCGATGCACTTGTCGGCCAGCGCCGTCGTGGACGTCGTCAGCAGGTTGATCGACTGCAGCAGGTTGCGGCCCATCAACGGGATCATCACGTTGAGTTCGAAGTTGCCGCTCATGCCGCCGACAGTGATCGCCGCGTCGTTGCCGATGACCTGCGCGGCCACCTGCGTGACAACCTCGGGGATGACCGGGTTGACCTTGCCGGGCATGATCGACGAACCCTTCTGCAGCTCGGGCAGGAAGAGTTCCGCCAGACCCGCGCGCGGACCCGAACCCATCCACCGCAGGTCGTTTGCGATCTTCATCAGCGAGACCGCCACGACCTTGAGCGCGCCCGACGCCTCGACCAGGCCGTCGCGATTGCCCTGCGCCTCGAACGGATCGGCCGGCGCCGAGATCTTGAGCCCGGTCTCCTTGGCCAGAAGCCGCCGAACCTTCGTGGCGAACTGGGGATGCGTGTTCAAGCCGGTGCCCGTGGCGGTCCCGCCGAGCGGGATCTGCCCCAACCGCGGCAGCGCATCCGCAACGCGATCGCGCCCCTGCCGGACCTGCGCGGCGTAGCCGGCGAACTCCTGGCCCAACGTCACCGGGACGGCGTCCATCAGGTGCGTGCGTCCGGTCTTGACGATGTCACGGAACGCGACGGCTTTGACCTCGAGGGCCTTCGCCAAGTGCTCGAGTGCCGGTATCAGCCGCTTCGCCGCTGCCTCGAGCGCCGCCAAATGTACCGCCGAGGGGAATACGTCGTTGGAACTCTGCCCCATGTTGACGTGGTCGTTGGGGTGTACGTCGGCGCCAGCGAGCTTCGCGATGACCTCGTTGGCGTTCATGTTGGTCGACGTGCCGGACCCGGTCTGGAACACGTCCACCGGAAACTGCCCGTCGTGTTTACCGGCGGCGACGGCATCCGCCGCTTTGCCGATGCGCGCCGCGCGACGCTTGTCGAGCAACCCGAGTTCGGCGTTGACCCGGGCCGCCGCCCCCTTGATGCGACCGAGCCACTGCACGATCTCGGCCGGCACCGCCTCACCGGAGATCTGGAAGTTCGCGACAGCCTTCTTGGTCTCGCCGCCCCAGAGCTGTTCTGGCATTTTCGTGCTCCTCGTAGTCTCGTTTCGAACGAGCGCGAGCCTACCGTCCAAAGGCCTCAAGCATCGCCATCGCAGCCCGGACACCCGTCCCGAGATTTGCGACGAGCATGCGCTCGTTGGGCGAATGGATCGCATCGTCGGGCAGCGCAAAACCGGTCAGCACCGTCGGCATGCCCGCACGCACCATCGACGCGAAGATCGGCAGCGTTCCACCGCTTCGCACCGGCAGGACCTCGTAACCGGTCGCTTCGGCGATCGCGGCGGCCGCGGTTTGCATCACCGGATGGCCCGGATCCATCAGACCGGGGTCGGCGTCGCCCCGGCTCTCGATCAGACACGTCGCGCCGTCAGGCACCGCCTGACGTAGCAGGTGCTCCAGGGCGGCGCCCACGACCGCCGTGTCCTGGCCGGGCGCCAACCGGACCGAGACCATCGCGTGCGCAACGGACGGAATCACCGTCTTGACGGCATCGGCATCCCCACACCAGATCGCATGCACGTCGACCGACGGCGACGCGAGGGTCCGCTCGGCGAACCGGGCACCCGCGGTGGCGTCCGCAGGGGTCAATCCGGCCTCTGCCAGCAGCTGCGCCCCGTCCGGCATCCTGGTCCACGCGGCACGCTCGGCATCCGACACCGGCCCGACCCCCGCGTACAGCGCGTCGGGAAGGCGCCCCTCCACGGGCTGGACGGCCGCAAGGACCCGGGTCAGCGCGTGCGCTGCGTTCATCGCCGCGCCCCCATAGATACCGCTGTGACCGTCGAGTGTGCCCGTGGTCACCGTGACCTTGCGGTAACACAAGCCCCGCACACCGGTCTCGATCGCGGGCGTGTCGCGCGCCATCATCCCACCGTCCCAGATGACCGCGATGTCGTGTGGATCGTGGAGGGCGTTGACCCAATCGATCGCCGACTCGCCGCTGGTCTCCTCCTCGCCGTCGATCAGGAACGTCACGTGTACCGGCAGGCGCCCCTCGGCCGCCAGCCGCTGGACTCCCACAAGCGCTTGGAACACGTTGCCCTTGTCATCGCTCGCGCCCCGTGCGTACAGGTGCTCGCCGCGGATCGTCGGCGTGAACGGCGGGCTGTCCCAGCGACCCGGGTCGCCGACCGGCTGCACATCGTAGTGGCCGTAGATCAACACGCGGGTCGGGTCGGCGCGACCATCGCTCGGGGCGACCTCGCCCACGACGAACGGATGCCCTGTGGTCGTCTCGATCGAGACCGTCCCCCCCGCCCGCCGGATCTCGTCGGCCATCAGCTCGGCCGCCACCATCATGTCGGCGCGGTGTTCGGGGAGCGCCCCGACGCTCGGGACGCGCAGCAGGGCGAAGAGTCGGTCCATCTCGTCGGCGTTCATCGCCTGATCGTACGTGGCGCAGCTGAGAGCTTTCGCTCGCTTGCTGCGCCGTTCGTACACAAAACGCTCCGAAGGCCCCGAACCTCCCCAGTCCGCCGTCGAACGAGGCACCCTTAAAGAGCCATTCGGCTGGGTTGCTCGTGGTCAATGGTGACATCAAGCGACACGAAGTCGTGACACATTTGGCACACATGCGTGGTGCGCCGTAACGGGTTGATCGGGCACGATCCGCATATGAGCAACGACGAAGATCGAGATGGCGCGACAAGGTCACAAACCCCAGGTGAGCGCAACGAGGCCGATCAGGGTGGTGACCCGCCCGGTGGCGGTCCGCCGTGCGCGATCTGCGCGACTCGCGCCAACCAGGAGCCACGACGGCTCGTTCACCTCACCCACGGCGTCGCGGTATGGCTATGCGACACACACGCATCAGACCGGTACCTGCGCGACGACGACGGCACCGCCTTCGCCGACCACCTCACCGAGATGTGGATCGCGACCGGAACCCTGAACGTTCAACGCGCAGCCGCACTACGCACACACATACGCCAAACCCAGACCGCCGGCGTCGCGCGCGGCCGGCCCGGCTCATACTCATGGCCTGTCCTCAGAAACGAAGCAAAGCAACGGTTCGCGGCCGGACACGACCCCCGCCAGGTGATCCAAGAGCGACGCGCCCGCCACGCCGACTGCCCCGCCCTGGCGCCCTCCGCCCGCACGATCCGCCGCTGGTACACCCAAGCGCGGTGGCTCATCCCCCCACCACCCACCCCCCGCCAGCAACGCCGAGCCAGACGACGACGCATCCCCGCCGCGTCCATGCTCATCCCATACGCGATGACCCAACACCTGCAATGGGACTACGTCAACCCCCGATGGCGCGGCACGTAAGGGCCTGTGTCATGACTCCCTCACCGTTCGGCGGCTGCAAACCGTCGCACTACGGCACTGGCGAGATCGCCGTTACCACCAGTAGCGGCGAGGCTCGCCACCACCGTATTACTCGGTTTTGCTTCGGAAATAGCCGTCCTGCGGTTCGTATTTCCAGCCGCCGGGGGCGAGCCCCGCTCCGGGCCGTTTCGCTCGCCGTCCGGCAAGGCAGTTTTCATGACACAGGCCCTAAGCACCACTGAGCCTGGATGCGTCGTCAATAGCGGATGCGGGGCGTGCGGGCGCCGAGTCAGTGGCGCGGGCGTGGCCGCCCGTCCACGGCGTATGCAACGAGGACTTTCCGAGTCCTCGTTCCTCCCAGGCGAGTGCGGGGAGCACCCGCACGGGTGCATCCTTCGGGTTGACCCCGAACCCGCACGACGACCGGCGATCCGCGCGCATCCGCGCCGCGAGAGGCCGTGGCTCCAGGTCAGATCTCTTCGAATCGCGCGGTGAAGTGACGCAGCTGGGTGGCCTCGGCGACGATGCGCAGCCCGCGCAGCGCACCGGCCCGATCGACGACGTGGCGCATGACCTCGATGACGTAGTCGATGTGGCTCTGGGTATAGGTCCTGCGTGGAATCGCGAGTCGCACAAGGTCCATCGCGGCCGGGATCTCGGTCCCATCGGGATGTCGCCCGAACATGACCGTGCCGATCTCACATCCGCGGATGCCGCCGGCCCGGTAGAGGGCCACTGCAAGCGCCTGTCCGGGATAGGAGAGCGGTGGGATGTGCGGCAGGAACGTACGCGCATCGATGTAGACGGCGTGCCCGCCGATCGGCGTGACGACCGGCACTCCCATGGCCGCGAGCGCCTCGCCGAGATAGGCGGTGGACCGGATTCGGTACCGTAGGTATTCCTCGTCGACGACCTCACGCAGCCCCTGTGCGATGGCTTCGAGATCTCGCCCCGCAAGTCCGCCATACGTCGGAAACCCCTCGGTCAGGATGAGCACGGTCCGGGCCGCCTCGGCGAGGCCGTCGTCGTTGCACGCCAACCATCCGCCGATGTTTGCCAGCCCGTCCTTCTTGGCGGACATCGTCATCCCGTCGGCCAGGGCCGCCATCTGGCGAACGATGTCTGGAATCGCGACGTCCGCGTACCCCGGCTCGCGCTCCTTGATGAACCACGCGTTCTCGGCAAACCGGCACCCGTCGAGAAAGAGGGGCAGCCCGTACCGGTCGCACACCGCACGCACGCCGCGGAGGTTCTCGAGGCTGACCGGCTGACCGCCGCCCGAGTTGTTCGTGACCGTCACGAACACGCACGGGATGTTGGCGGCGCCCCGCTCGTGGATGAGTCGGTCCAAGGCATCCACGTCCATGTTGCCTTTGAACGGGTGATCGGACGACGGCACGAGCCCCTCTGCGACGACCAGGTCGACCGCGTCGGCACCACTCGCCTCGACGTTCGCACGCGTCGTGTCGAAGTGAGTGTTGTTGGGGATCGTCTTGCCGGCGCCTCCGATCACGCTGAACAGGATCCTCTCGGCGGCGCGCCCCTGGTGGGTCGGGATGATGTGTGTGAACGGGAACAGTTCGCGGACCGCCTCGCGAAAGCGCTCGAATGACGGCGACCCGGCGTAGCTCTCGTCGCCGCGCTGGATCCCGGCCCACTGCTCGGCCGACATGGCCCCCGTGCCGGAGTCGGTCAACAGGTCGATGATCACGTCCCGGGACCGCAGCGCGAACAGGTTATAGCCGGCCTCGGTCAGGCACACCTCGCGCTCGTGCGGCGTCGTCATGCGAATCGGCTCGACCGAGTGGATCCGAAATGGCTCGATGATCGTCGTCCACTGACTCATGCGAGACACGCTCTCACACCGCACCCGGCGCTGTGATCGCACCGGCATGCCTCCGAAGGCCGCCCCGATATCGTCCACGGGTGCCGTCTGCCCCGCCCCAGCCCGAGGTCCCGGGTGCCTTCGCCCGCCTGGGCAGGTTTTGCGTACGGCGACGCTGGTGGGTCATCGGGGTATGGCTCGTGGTGCTGGTGGGGTTCGGAATGTTTGCGCCCCGACTCGGCGGCGAGCTGACGCCCGGTGGGTTCGAAATCGCGGGCTCGACGTCCGAGCAGGCCCGCACCACCATTCTGGAACGGTTCAGTGGGGACTTCCCCACCGCGGTGACGGCGGTGCTGACGCTCCGCGACGGTGCAACCGACCCCGATGCGCTCGCGGTCGCGGCTCGCCGCGTCGACGCACTGCTGTCGGCCGACCCGCTCGTCGGCGAGGTCGGCGAGCCTCTCCGTGGGCGGAATGGCCGGGCGCTCTATGTGTTCGCAGGGATTCGCGCGGGGCTCGACGACGCCTTGAAGCAGGCCGACCGGATCATCGCGACCGCGCGAGCCGGAGCAACCAAGGACGTCAGCGTCGACGTCACCGGCGGCCCTGCAATCTTCGACGATTTCGACACGGTCAACGCCGAGGACCTGCGACGCTCGGAGCTGGTCCAGATCCCCATCGTCCTTCTGATCCTGCTGCTGGTGTTGGGGTCGCTCATCGCCGCAGCGCTTCCGATCATCACCACGTTCTCGGCCCTCGTCGTGACGCTGGGCGCCCTGTACTTCGTCGCGCGCGGCGCGGACCTGTCCATCTACGTCCAGAACATCGTCCCACTCGTGGGCATCGGCGTCGGCGTCGACTACTCCCTGTTCCTCGTTCGTCGGTACGCCGAGGAGCTGCGAGGCGGATGTCCACCGGCCGAAGCCGTTGCGCTGACCATGCACACGTCCGGTCGCGCGATCTTCTTCAGCGGCCTGACCGTGGTGGTGGCGTTGGCGGGAATGTTCGCGGTCGGCGTGCCGATTTTCACGGGCTTTGCGATCGGTTCCATCGCGGTGGTCACGGTCGCAATGGCGGCGGGGCTTACACTGGTGCCCGCCATCCTCGCCGCGCTTGGGACGCGCATCACCCGCTGGGACATCGGCGGGCGACTGAGGCCCCGGACGTTTCGTGACCGGCCGGTCGAGGCGACCCGTTGGTCACGCTGGGCCGAAGCGGTCATGCGCCGCCCCTGGCCGCACCTCTTGGGCTCATCCGCGCTACTGCTCGCGCTCGCGGTTCCCGCGCTCTGGCTGGATCTCGGTTCGAGCGGCGCCACATCGCTGCCGCGTGACGCCCCGTCAATCCGCGCAGCGGACGCGGTCGCAGGGGATCTGGGGCCAGGCGCGCTGGCACCCTTGAGGATCGTCGTCGACGGAGGCGACGTCCCGCCGGCACAATCCGGGGTGGACGCGCTCATTGCGTCGATCCGTCGCGACCCGGGGGTCACGATCGTCGGACGAATCCGTCGGGCCGACGACCGGACCGCACAGCTCATCCACGTCGTCCCGGCATTCGCCGAGGACACCCCCCAGGCCCAGGACCTCGTCGCCCGGATCGAGGACCAGATCGTCCCCGCCACCCCGGACCTGGGCGACGCCCGCGTCCTGATCGGCGGCGCCGCCAGCCAGAATCGGGACTTCACCGCCACCGTCGCCAAGAATTTGCCGCGCGTCATCGCGCTGGTGATGCTGCTGACCTTCCTGGTGCTGGTGGTGCTGTTCCGGTCGATCCTTCTTCCGCTCAAAGCCGTGGTGATGACGTTGCTGTCGGTCGTCGCCGCATATGGGGTGCTCGTGATGGTGTTCCAGTGGGGATGGGGGGACGCGCTCCTGGGCGTC